>JADJPF010000010.1 GCA_016713405.1 Blastocatellia bacterium | reverse complement strand
TTATTTTGACTACTTATTTTAACGTACTTGTTATAACCTTAAAATAAGCAAGTCCCCTTGTCTGATTTGCCTAAAACCGTTTCGCTTCGCTCGCTACATGTTCTGGACGGTCTTCCATTTTTGTCCATTTGTCATTGTCCATCCGTTATTTTACGCTATTTTACTTCTTATCCTCCACTATATTAGTTAAATCCTAATTTTCAACTATTGCTAATTCATTTCTTTTTCCCATTAGATAGATATTGATTTCTCACCCCTCCTCCTTAACTTTTACTAAAAAGCCATATAAATCCGAATCTTTAATATCATCAACAGAAAGTAGCTTTTGCTATAGTATTCAAGAAATATAAAAAGGAAATTAGGAGGCTAAAGGCAAAGAAAATTAAGACAATCATAAAAGCCAAATAAAAACTAAAATGGCAAAGGTTGATTAGAGAAATCAAACAAAGCTTCATCAACTTTAGATTGCAAAGAATCAAAGGAAGGAAAATGATGTAAATGAATGTGGGATTGCTTGAGATTTTTCCAAGTAAAGCTTTCGATAGGGTTAAAGTCAGAGAATAAGAGGGAAGTTGAAAACAGTTAAACAAGATTTGCTAAGTTGAAAAAGTCTTTGTTGCTTAGAAGTATGGTATTTAGCACCATCCTGAATAAGAACAATATGTTTAGAAGAGCGCCCTTATAACAGAAGTAAGAAAAGCTTGGTAGGTATCGTAGGAGAGTTAAAAACGAGAAGTAGTATATAGTGATCCCCAATGTCAAGGCACCAAAATCATCTATTTAAGATAGTAAGAAAATAAAAATTATCAACAAAATTTAAAATCATCATCATTTTCTTTTTCGCTTTAAAATCAATCATCATCAAAAAATCATCATCAAAAAATCAGGTAAAATAAACAGCAGAAGGAGTAAGGTAGTCAAGAGATTGATGAGGACGCTGAAAGTTATAAGAAGAAAAGTAACGAGAAATACCACTAACAGCTTGAGCAACAGTTTGGTAATCAAAAAGATAAACTTCCTCATATTTAAGACTACGCCAGAGCCTTTCAATAAAAATGTTGTCAAAAACCCTGCCCCGACCATCTTGGCTAATAGAAATATTATTTTCAATAAGTACGCTAGTAAATTCTTTAGAGGTAAATTGCGAGCCTTGATCGCTATTGAATATTTCTGGCTTTGCGATTCGTAATGCTCTTTCTAGCGTTGATATGCAGAAGCTCGTGTCCAACGTATTTGATACCTCCCAGGCCAATACATATCTGCTGTACCAATCCATTATTGCTACTAAATATATAAACCCTTTTTGTATTCTTATGTATGTTATATCTGTTGACCATACTTGATTTTTTCTTTCTATCTTTACTCCTCTTAGCAAATATGGATATTTGTTGCTTTCACTTCCTGTAACGCTCAACTTTGGCTTTGGATATAATGCTTCCAATCCCATTAATCTCATTAACCTTCTTACTCTTTTTCTATTTATCTTATATCCTGTTTTTTTCAACTCAACTGTAATTCTTCTTACTCCATAAGATGGTTGCTTAGTATATATTTCATCTATTTTCTTCATTATTGCTAAATTTTCTGTACTTTCTGTTACTGCTTTATAATAAAATGCTCCTCTGCTTATTCCTACTAGCTCACACTGTCTTTTTATATTTATTTTCAGGTGGTCTGTCTCTATAAGGCAGCGTTTTTCTTCAACTGATAAGTCCAGCTTTTTTTTTCACCCAGTCTAACTCGACTTGTAATTTACCTATTTGTTCATATAACTTGCTCTTGAGTTCTTCATCGCTCTGGACTTTGCCTTGTCTTTTGTCTGAAAACATTTCTGGCAATTGTTCCAATGCCTGTTTTTTCCAATTCATTATTTGGGTCGGATGTACTTTATAATCGCTTGCTATCTCATTTATTGTTCTTTGTCCTTTTATTGCTTCCAATGCTACTTTCGCCTTCCATTCGCCACTATAGCTTTTTCGGTCATTTTTCATTTTTTTCCTCCTTTAACCTTTTCTTTCCTCCTATCTTATTATGGTGCCTAATTTTTGGGGAGCATTATAGGAGGCACAGTAAAAGTTTCAACCAAATTCCAAAAACAAAGCCGCGCAAGAAATACGGCACGCAACAACCACTACCAACGCCAAGGGTGCCTACGCAGGAACTTAAACACAAAAAGAGATCAAATTACTAAAGTCACGGCGATGCCCCTTCTTTGTCTTTTTTTGTTCTAAAGTTACTTTTTGCTGCTATACGACCGTTTTTTGCCTTAAATTTTAGTTAATAATAAGTTTTACGAAAAATAAGTAGTCTTTTTGAAGACAAACAAAAGAAAATGATGTTATTATCGGCGATTTAGAGTTGTTTGATTTTTTAAGACATATCTAAACAAACTAAACTTTCCCAAGTCTAAAATTATTTAAAATTAAGGAGTATTAACTATTATGTGGCAACAAGTGCGCCAGTCAAAATTTACTAGAGTGTTTATTTTAAGTCTTTTATTTAGTTGGATATTATATTTACCCAAAGTACCAATATCTACTTCTAAAGTACAAGCTCAAACTAGCTTAGTTTCTGTTTTATTTGATAATACTAAGGCTGAAACTGCTGGTAACGCTGATTGGATAAGTGATACAGATCAACCTACCCCAAGTCCAAGCAATCCAACAACTGAGACTAGCTGGGTAGGAGCTATTTCAGCATGGGGAGTAGAATTAGTAAAAACAGGAAAATATACTGTTAGTACATTGCCTAGTAGTGGCCGTATTACTTATGGCGACACTAGCAATCCACAAGATCTTTCAAAATATAAGATTTTTGTTATTCCTGAGCCTAACATTGCCTTCACTGCTGCTGAGAAAACAGCTATCATAAACTTTGTTGATAATGGTGGAGGTCTTTTTATGATCGCTGATCACTTAAATTCTGACCGTAATAATCATGGTATTGATAGTCCTAGAATATTTAACGATTTAATGAATAATAATTCACGAGGTATTAATAATATTTTTGGTATTCAGTATGATCTTAATAATATATCAAATGAAAATCCTTCAACACTTAACATAACATCTTCTAGCGATCCTATTATTTTTGGGCCTTATGGTACAGTTTCCGGCACAATTTTACGTGCTGGAGCATCAATGACTATTAGTACATCAAGAAATCCTAACGTAAAAGGAGTTATTCTCCGTAATACTTTTTCAAGTACTGGCAATACTGGTGTAGCTTTTGCTCAAAGCCAATTTGGGCAAGGACGTATTGCTGCTCATGGTGATAGTTCAGCAATAGATGATGGAACAGGGCAACCAAGTAATAATTTATTTGATGGGTGGAATGATCCTGCTGGAACTAATAAACAATTATTCCTTAATGCTACTGAGTGGTTAGCTAAAACTAATATTCAACCTGATTTTAGCTTAACGGCCTCTCCAAGCTCCCAAACAGTTACTGCTGGTAGTTCTACAAGCTATACCATAAGTACTGCTGCTCAGGCAGGTTTCTCAGGGATGGTTACATTATCTGTTAGTGGATTACCTTCTGGTGTTACTAGTAGCTTTTCAAGTAATCCAATTGCTGTTGGCTCAAGTGCTACTTTAACCATAACAACTTCACAATCTAACACAGGAACAAGTACTTTAACTATTTCTGGTAATAGTAATGGGACAACAAAAACCGCAAATGCTTCTCTTACTGTTAATTCAACTGCAACACCAAATTACTCACTTTCTCTATCTCCTTCTAGTAAGAGCATAAGCCAAGGGAGTTCTAGCACTATTACTGTAACAACTAATTCAGTAGGAGGTTTTTCTTCACCAATTACACTTACGGCTTCAAGTTTACCAAGTGGTGTAACAGCAAGTTTTTCTCCTAATCCTGTTAGCCCTGGAAGTTCTAGCACATTGACACTTAATGCTTCAAGTACTGCAACAATAGGAACACTTACATTAAATATTAATGGTGTAGCAAGTCCATTAAGCCGTTCTACTCCTCTTTCATTAACTATTACTCCTGGTATAGTTGAAAGGTTAGTTAATGGTGGTTTTGAAGGAAGCTCATCACCTTGGGTTTTAAGTGGTGCATCATTCTATACAACTAATGGAGCATATCCTCATGGTGGTACAGGCTATGTTAATACTGGTAATACTAACAATAGTACAGGCACTGTATATCAACAATTTACTATCCCATCTACAGCAACAACAGCTAATTTAACATTTTGGCTTAATGTTAGTTCTACAGAAACAACAACTACTACTGCTTATGATTCATTTTATGTTGAAGTTTATAGTTCTTCAGGTAGTTTTCTAAAGAGACTAGCTACTTATAGCAACTTAAATAAAAGCGCTGATGGTGTCTATTCTCAAAAAAGTGGTTTTAGCCTACTAAGTTATAAAGGTCAAACCATCCAAATAAGGTTTAGAGGTGTTAATGGTTCAATATCTCCAACAATATTTCGTATTGATGATGTTTCTGTTAAATAATGGTTAAATATACTTTTTAGTTTATTAGTCTTTTAGCAAAATAGGGTTACTTGAATGTAACCCTATTTTTATTGTTAATACAGCGTTTTTACTTATAGGCCGCGCCAATTCTGAAATAGCTTTCTTTTAACTTGTCGTTAAACAATTTTTCCAATAATCTCATCAATACAATAAAACATTTCTGTTGGAGAATGTTTTATTAGGGTGTCAGTTCTAGTATATCCCCAGGATACAGCACCAAAAGCAACATTTTCAGCATTAGAAGCTTGTAAATCTCTAAGTTCATCCCCAATGTAAATGGCTTGGCTAGAATCAATCTTAGTTTTTCGTAAAATATTCTTCAATTTAGAACGTTTTCCAAACAAAGAAGTACCACATTGAGGATCAACCATAAAAGCCATATTATTAGGGTTTAAGATTTTGTAAACATTACTGTAAGAATTGCTAGTTATAAGACTTAGTATAATTCCTTTATTAGACAAAACTTGCAACATATTTTCTACACCAGAAAATAAGGGAATTTGGTCAATATTTTTAGCCATTTTCGTCTTAAAACTCTTTCCTACAAACGGCACTTTCCACAATGGTAAACCTAAATGATTTATAAGCTGCATTGCATCATAACCTCGTAAGGTTTCTATATCTTCCATATTTACTTTTTTGAAATTATATTCATTTGCTAAATCATTTATGGTATTTAGAAAAAAAGGAAATGAATCTGCTAAAGTACCATCAAAATCAAATATTACAAGTTTGTATTTCATTTCTTTATCTAAAATTTGTTCATTAATTTTTGTCTCTACCATGCAATTTTAATGGATGGCCGAACACCAGGTTCAGTGGTAAACAAAATCAATAAAGCAAGACCACCTGACCTTTTAATTCTCTTAAGACATCTGTTAGTTATGTAGATAAAAAGGTTTATTAACTATTATTATCTGACTAAAGTAATATTAATTCTACGCAATAATATTTTAAGAATTTAATGCCCGTTGTAACAAGTTAAAAAGGAAACTATTATAGTCTTCCTCTGTCAAAGGGATATCTAAAACTTTATCTAACAAATCTTTTAGCTTACCAACTAAAACTTCTTCATGAGTGGGATGTTCTTTGATATTAGGATAAGCACCTACACGGCATTGGCTTTTTTCTGCTACCCTCATCCATAATTTATGTATTAATAAGCTTCTATCGTCCATTTTTACATCTTTAGGATCTCTTTGTACTAATATAACTTCTCTATGTTTTATTATTGTTTCTGCTAGGGCATTTAATTCTGATAAACTTATTTTTAGTATTACTTTTTGTTGTTGCACTTAGATTTTCCTTTTTATAAACTACTATTTATCAATGGGATACAGAAAAATTTACTACCATTTATATTTTCTATAACTCATTTTAAGATAAATAGTAATACTTATATATTATTCTTGCTACTGCAAGATGCTAGCTTTAATTTAATCAATCATCATAAATAGCTAGATGTGCCAACAATAGCACAGGAATTGGATATTTTGATAGACCTGTACTAAAGTTATGTGATTTTACATAAAGCAATAATAACCAACTATTTTACTTTCAACTGTAGATACATTACAGTTGAAATCCTTAAACAAATAACAAGAAAAGAGAGCAATTAATTATAATTACCCTCATTAATTCTTGTGCAATTTTTTATATAGTGATTATTTCATTTACAAAAACTAAGCTTTTTGCTGTAAAGTTTTTAGCTAGAATTTAGTATTAATAAACTGTGCTTCCAAAAGGAAACATATATTTTAGAGGAATATTAATTCTTTGAGACCAGGAAGATTCACTATGTGATCCACCATTTGCAACATAGTAATAAAGATTATTACCTTGGATATATCCATCTACTAATAAGGCATCCCTCATAGATGTAGTATTTGGTAAGCCATCATTATTTGTACCTGCATCTATATAAAATTTAACAGCAGGCCGATTAGTAGAAATATCTACAGTACGAACTAATGCGCGATTATCCCACCAAAAAGAACTAGACATACATCCCGCTTTTGAAAAAACATCTGGGCGATTGTAAGCTATATAAAAAGAAACTAAACCTCCCAAAGAAGAACCCATAATAGCAGTATTTTCTTTAGAGGGTAAAGTTCTAAAATTTGTATCAACAAAGGGTTTAACTGTATTAATAAGAAAACTTGAATAGCTATCTGCACCGCCACCACCATATTCAGCATCACAGCATGGAGTATATTCAAAGATCCTATTTGCTCCTGTATTATAAATGCCTACCACTATTACTTCATCCATTGAGCCATTAGTAACTAAACTATTAATAGTTTCATCTACTTTCCATTCAACTCCACCAAATGAGGTTGTTGCATCAAAAATATTTTGTCCATCATGCATATATAAAACAGGATATCTTTTGGCGTAATTTTCTTTATAGCTAGGTGGTAGATAAATAAGTAATGTTCTATTATTTCCAAATTGTGGTGAGTAAAAATTAGTTATTTTTGAAAATGTCCCTTTAGTATTCTTAAATAAAGGATAAATATCTACTGTTGAACCTGCTGTAATCTTATAATTTGCTCCTATTGACCAAGTTAGATCATTAATCATAGGTTTTACTTCTACATTACCAACTGAATTAGGCCAAGAATAAACCCAAATATTAGAACTTGTCCAAGTTGCATTTACCCCTGTTGACCAAGAGAAGGGTGCTTTATTTCCTCTAATGGTAATATTGTTACCAAATCCAACATCATAATGAACTCTTAAGGTTGTTGCTTTAACTGCTACAAAAGAAGTTAATACTAATAAAAACGATACTACTAACTTAAAAACATATCTACTTATTAACACTTTTATCTCCATATCCTTATTTCTAAAAAATTATTTATTGCATTATTTATCATATACTAGAATTTCAACAATTGCTGTTGTAGGTATCCTAGTAGTTTTCCTCCACAAGTTTAGCTGTATTAAAGTAAAAATGCCCAAGAAATTTCTGAAGTATTTGGCTTTGTTCTTCCATTTTTTTACCACTATAAGCAAGACGAGATGATAAAATTGTGTTTTCATTTAATACAATTGCAATTTTTTCTACAGACTCGGCAATTTCTCGCACACCTATAGCTTGTTCAAATGTAGCTGCATTGATTTGTTCAGTTAAAGAATTTAGTTTAGAAAATATCTCTGCAATTGTATTCCAAATCTCAGTTTGTTTATTATTAGCTTCATCAACTACAATTGTAAATTTATGTACTTCTATAACAGATTTTTCAATACATTTAAGTTCTAATCTAGCACTATTACAAGACAATGTACTTTCATTAACTATCTGGCTACTTTTTTCTAGGTCTTTTACAGCTTTATTTACTTCTTTTTTGGTGTCCCTAATAAGATCTGTTATTTCTTGAGTGCTATTTCTACACTGATCAGATAATCTACGCACTTCTTCTGCAATAACTCCAAAACCAAGTCCGTATTCTCCTGCTCGTGCGGCTTCAATTGCTGCATTTAATGCAAGAAGATTAGTTTGGTCTGCAACATTGGCTATTACATCCACCATTTTACTAATGTTATTTGTTTTATTTTGAAGATTAAAAACAGTTTGTGTAAGATGAGAGAGGCTTTCATTTATCTTGTCTATACCTTTGATATTTTTGTCTATTGTTTCAACACTAGATAAAACATCTTTTTTTGATTGTGCCGATATGTTAAGCATCTCTTTGCAGGCTTGTGTAATATTGTTTATTGAAGAAACCATTGCTACATTACTTTTACTTATTTGATTAGCAAAAGATAGTTGTTCTTCTGTTTTTTTCGCAATATTTTGAGTATTAACGCTTATTTGACAAATTGCAGTGCTAGTTGTATCTACAGAAATAGAGATATCTCTATTAACTTTTGAGGAATGTTCTGAGGCTGAAGCAAGATCACTACTTTCTACAAAAACTTGATCCGCAGCTTTACTAATAGAAATAACAGCATTTTGTAAGTCTTTAACCATTTTTCTAAAACTCTTTCTAAAAGTATCTAATTCTGATCTTTCTTTTACTTTAACATTAAGATTACCTAATGCAATTTGTTCAGCAATTATTGCATTTTCTTTTAGTGACTCTACCATGTTTTTCATTGATAAAAGTAATTGTCCTATTTCACTACTGTTATTTGTTGTTTTAATATTTTGTGTTATATCTCCTAAAGCAACTTTTTGAGCAACCTCTACTGCTTGCAAAAGTGGTTTTGTGATGCTTTGCATAAATAAAACACCAAAAACACCAATAAAAAATACAATCCCAAGTAAAGTTACCGATGTAATCCATACAGCATATTTAAGTTGATTAGTTAGACTTTGTAAGCTTAATGTACTTCTTTGACCGGTTTTTACTGCAAGCTGTTTACCTGTACTTTCTAATCCATTAGCTGCCCATCTGTATTTATCCATTGCATCATTAGCTTGTTCAGCCGTTTGGTATTTTCCTTTGCGTAATTGATCAACAGTTTCATCAAAACCATATTCATAATTTGTTAATATTTGCTGCATTGATGTAACTATTTTTTTATCTTCTTCTGATGAAATATATTTATTTAGTTCAACAATTGTGCTTATTAAATCTTTATGAGTATTGTTCCATATAGTTAAATAGGGATCTTGTTTTTCTATAGATGAAACATTTATAAATATACCTTTTTCAAACCTTCGCATATTTGCATAATCACTACGTACTTGCATAGCATAGGTTGATATCTTAGCGTTTGTTTGTAAAAGTTCTACTTCTTTATACAGTTTATATAAGCACCAAAAACTTATTCCTCCAACACAGCAAAACAATATTAAAATCACGCTAAAAGCTAAAATTAATCGTTTAGCTATAGTCATTTTTTCAAACACAACACCCTCCAATACTGTTTCTATAATTTCAAATGGCATTACAGCATTGCATTTATAAATATCTTTTGATTTGATTTTGACCAACTGGCAAGATTTGCACAAAAAAACTTCATCTAAATTTAACAATATAAATCTTTAACAAACAAATTAGGTTTAAAAAATATCCTTTAATCAAACCTCTATTTATTTTTAATTAGATTAGTTACTTAATTAGACTACTATATTTTACTACTGTTATATATTACTAGTAACAAAATCTTATTGCAATACAAAGTAGGTTGTTAAATTAATAACTACTTTCCTTTTTAATTTTTTATCAAGAAATAATTTATTTTTTGTATTAAATCATAAAGGCTATTATGATGAGCTTTTGTGTAATGCTCTAAGGGGCAATGAATATCTACACAGTTTGGTAGCAAATGCTTTTAGAAAGATTGTCCAAACTTAATATGTAGCACGCCGCGACGTTGTTTTAGAACTCCACCATTAGGAGTAATAAAAGTTTGAGGATCAAGCAAATAACCATAATCAACACCTATTGGGCCTATTGGAGTATTAAACCTAAACCTACACCTACAGTATTAGCCATTCCCTTAAAATCAATATCACGAACGCGAGAAAACACATTTCCTAAATCATAAAAAGGTACTAATTGCAAACGGTCAGTTAAAGGATAACGAAGTTCTAAGTTAAATACTGCCAAGGCATTACCGCCTAAAGGTATTAATTGAGCAGGTGCATTTCCTACTTCAGAAATTGCTTGCGGGCCAGCAGTCTCAAATAAAAAACCCCTTAATGTAGTAGAACCTCCACTGCGAAAGCGTTCACTAAAAGGTAGTAATGTATCAGAATCAGTAATAACACCATCACCCCGGCGGGAACGAATTTGGAAAGGTGCTGCTAGTCCAATTCGAGAAGAAAACGCTAGAATAGAACTATTTAAGAATTTTATAGGTGAGTTTTCTAAAGTATTAAAATACTGGTAGCTAGTATTAATTTTGTTAAATGATTCATTTCCACCAAGTATGCGAGTAGCTAAAGAATAATCAATACTAAATAGATTTCCACGAGTTGGATTAATTGGATTATCTCGTGTGTCATAAGATGCGCCAGTTGTAAGAATTGCTAAACGAGTAATACGAGAAGTTTCTGTAAAGGCACTAAATTGAGCATCTTCTAAATTAATTAACTTAGCTAACTCAAAGTTATATCGAACTCGAAAAGATAGTTTATCTGTAAAACGTCGCTCAGATTGAACAAAGCTAGCAAAACGACTTAAGCCTATATTAGTATTTTCGCTTAATCCAGCTTGGTCAACATTGCTAATTTGTTGACTAGAGCCTCCTAAAGGTGAAACTCTGTTGTAGAGCATAGAAGCAGTTGTAGCCCAGCGGCTACCAAATGGGCGTAAATCAGTAAATTGCAGTTGGACGCGCTGTTCGCGTTTACTTAAACGTAGACGTATCGCGCTAGTAGTAACACGATTAAAAAAGTCTGTATTACTTAATTCTATTGAACCTCGTGGGCCATCATCAGTAGAAAAACCAAAACCATAAATTAAAAGTAGTGGTTTTGCTTCAGTTAATTTTAGTAAAACACGCCTTAAAGAAGGTTCAGAAGCTAGAGGCTCTAAAGTAATCTGAATTTCTCGGAAATTTCCAGTAGCGTAAAGGTCTTTTCTTAACTTTTGAAGCTTTTTATTAGTGATTAAATCACCTGGTTTTAAGTCAATAAATCTACGAATAGGCCCTTCATTAGCTCTTGGCGTACCTTGAATAATAACTTCTGCAACTTCGGCTGGCTCACCTTCATTAACTTGATAAATTAAGCGAATATCATTATTAGGTAATTGCTCTAATTCAACTTCAATTGTTGTGTCTAAGTAGCCACGTTGGGCATAGTAGTCTTGAAGTTCTCTAGCTACCTCACGTGGACGATTTGGGGTAAAAGGCTCTCCTACTTTTAAAGAAATAGCTTGGGCTAAATCTCCTTTTTCAAAAGCATTTGTTCCTTGTAAAAGAATTTCGCCAATACGGTTTAATGCCCCTTCTTCAGCAGTAAAATTAATATCTATTCCTTGTCCATCTGATTCTATTTTGTAGTCATAGGAAACTTTTGCTTGACGATAGCCTAAATCAATTAATTGCTGGCGAATAAATTCGCTGTCTTGGCGTAATCGTTCATTACTAGTTACACCATAAGCAAAACCACCTATTAGCGGTAAACTCTTAAAAATAGGCACTTTACCAAAAAAGTTTTTTTCCTTAGTTTGTAGTTGACCAATAACAGAACCTGTATCAATTAAATTTGTACCAGATAAAGTAATTTTGCGGATTTCATAACGTTCACCAGGCAATATTTCATATTTAACCTTAAGTCCTGGCCCTTGGCAATCTACTGGATCACAGCTAGTGTTAACTTTAGCGAAAAAGTAGCCTTGTTCTTGTAAATAGTTAGTTAAATTTTCTTGACCTGCTTTTGCTAAAGGGATGCTAAATGGTTGACGTTGAATGGGTAAAAGATCACGTAAAGTATCATTACCTATTTTTATTCCTTCAGGTTTATCAACTATTACTTCTGCGGTTGCTATTAGCAAAGGCTTAAAGCTAATTATTCCTAAGTTAGTAGTTTTTTCTACTTGTCCTTTTCCACCAAAGCTAAAACGTTCACGCCCACGAATTTCAAAAGCTAAATCACTGTCACTAGTGTTTCCTCTAGTAGAATTACCTCCTTGAGTAAAAGAAAATAGCGAAGAAAACCTATTTGATAAGTTATATTCTAAAATTATGGCTTGGTCATTGCTGCTAGCAAGACTTGTTGAATAAGTAAAAGAAAGTTTAGGAATAATTTGTCGTCCTAAAGTTAGACGTGCTGAAGGATTTTCATTAGCTCTAATAATTGGGTCTATTTGAAATTGGTTTAACCCCAATAATTGCTCTGCTTTACGTCCAAAAGGCTTAGAAATAAATTCTTGTGCTAGTAAATTTGCACCAGTATTAAGCCCTGTAGTAGCTAAGTCTTGTTGTTCTCCACCCGTTGCATCTGGTCGGCCTGTAGTAATTAAAGTTAAGATTTCTGTTCGGGTTAATACTGGTTCAGATTCTAACTCTAAATCTATTTGGTCAATTGGGCCACTAAAACGAATAAAAACACGATAAGTATTAACTTCACCTTCCGCTAATAAATTTACATTTGGAAGTAAAACCCCACCTGGTAAATCTAAAATTCCTTCAGTTATATCATATCTTTCTTTACGAAAAATTACTGATCCACCTTCTAAATTAATTCTTCCTATTAAATTAGGGTTATCTATTTTTCCAGTTAAACTTAAAGTAGCTGAAGCAACTGTATTTATTTGAGGATTTTGCACAACAATAGAGCTATCTGCATCAACATTAATATCTAAGCGAGGTGAAAATAGACTTTTTGTTCCTATTCCTTCATCAGCACTATTAATTTTGGTGTTAAAAGTATTAGTATCAAAAGGTTTTAGGTAGGAAGCTTCTAAAACTTTTATGTTTCCTTTTATTAATTGGTCTGTTGGTGTACCGCTAAGGGCTAAATCTCCACCAACAGTTAAGGAAGCTCCTTGATAAATTAAATTTACATTGTTAATAACAAGGTCTGCTTGAAATTTATTTGGTTGAAAAGCTGTTAAATCAACTCGTCCTTTTGCGTTAACTTGTCCATCATTAGCTTTAATAGAAAAGTTATCTAACAGTATTCGCTCGCTGCCAAAAACAATTAGTCCATTACCATTAGTAAATTGAATAGGTAAATCATCCTGTGATAAACCTATTTTATTTAGCATCATTTGTCCAACAAGCTGAGGTTTCTCTGGTGTACCTGTTAATTTAGCATCTAAAAGAATTGATCCATTTAATAAAGTATTAGGGACTAAACTATTGAAATCTTTTAAGTTAATAATTCCTTTTGCAGTAAAGTCTAAATTATTTTTATCCATCAAAGCTAGTTGTCCTGCAATGTTAAAATCTGAATCCCCGCTAAAAATTCTAAGACGGTCTAAACATAGCTTTCCTGCTTCAAAATCAATATTTGTTGGTGTTTCAATATTAAGCGTTTGCTCAGCAAGCTTAAAACTAGCATTGCTAAGATTTAATCCACCCTCAAAATTAACTAAATTAAATTCCCCTTTATCATTAAGTATTTTACCCTTAAAATTTAATTTACCTGTTATGCTGCTATGAATTGCATCATTTTTTGCAGCTTGAGGTTGAATTGCTGCTAAAAGCAAAGCAACATCTAATTTGTTTAACTCGCTCTCTATTTCTAATGGATAGCCTTCTTTATTAAGTGTAAGTAAAGCAAAGATTTTTTGAGGTTGGCTAGCAATTAAATAAGATGTGATTTCAGAACGAATATGACCTTGATTATCAGACCAAGCTTGTATAGAAAGACGACCTAATTGAGTATCTATAGTTTTTAAGTTATCAGACTCAGCTTGTAAGTCTAATTGTAGTTGGCTTGAATCTTTAGGATTACCATTTAATGAAACTATAGCATTAACTTTTCCTTGTAAAGGGTTCTCAATATTTAATTTAGATAAGTCTAGTTGTGCAGTTTGGCTTACTAATTGAAAGTCATTAGTTTGTAAATTTACAGAGCCTTGAGTATTAATTATGCCTGCTGGAAGTTTTAAGGATAAGTTATTAATTTTAGCAATTTGGTTAGCTAGACTTATTTGAATATCAACTGATTCTGTTGGTTGAGTGGCTAAACGGCTATTTTTTAAGTTTAACTCAGCAATACCTAAAGGTTTTTCAGCTAGTTGGCTAAGTTCAACTCTGCCATTAATTTGACCTGCAAATAGTTCTTGGGTTGTATTAGGTTGATAGAATTGTACATAGAAATTTGTAAAGTCTGCTTTTATTTGTCCGCTGTTTTTGTCATTAACTTTTTGTTGAAAATCAAGCTGCATAAAGCCCCCTGACTATCAAAAAAGTTTATAAATAACAAAACTAACTTCATCAGGATTTAATTTTAGTTTACCGCTCAAATCCTTAAATTTATTTTCCTGAAATCCTAATTGTCCAACTTCAATATCAGACTCAACAGTCAATTTATCTAATTGTCCATTAATTTGACCTATAGCTTGTAAATCACCTGTTAAATTTGGTTTAAGGTCTAAAAGATTTTGGTCAAGGAGTTTTAAGTTTTTAGCTAAAACAAGTAATTCTTCGCTATTTTTTGTATCAATTTTATATTCAGCTTTTAGTAAATTATTTTGTGGTGAAAATTCTGCTTGAGCAGTTAAATTGATTTCTCCAAGTTTTGCTATTAAAGGTTTAATAGTTAAATTCCCTTGGTTAGCTAAAACTTGTAAATTTGCAGTTAAAGGTAATTGATTTAGATCTTTAGAAGCTTGACCTTCAGCAATAGCTTTAAGCTCACCTGTTACTTTTAAGAAATTTGTTCCGGGCCAACTTAAATTTGCATCACCAGAAATTAGCCCATTAACAGGAAGTGATTGACCTTCTTTGCCTAATTTAACTAGTTCAAAACTATCAATTTGACGGAATTTTGTTTGTAAGTTTGATTTATTATTATTAGTTAAAGCTAGTTCTAGCTCTAAGTCTGCCTCTCCACCTAATAAGTTAGTTTTTAGGCTTGATAGTGTAGCTTTATTATTATCAATACCAAGTTTTCCAGTAGTTTGACCTATTTCCAACTTTTCAGCTTGACCATTAGCTAAAAATAAATCTGAGGTTATTTGATATTTATCATTTTGGACAGTTGCAACAGTGTCATTTAGTCTAATACCACTAAGCCTTGCTTTATCAATATTTAAGTTACTTACATTTGTTTGTTTAACCTTAGTTGTAATTTGGTCTTGAACAATATTTAGGTCTACTTGTGTTAATTTAATATCTTTTAATTGACCTTTAGGAATTGCTAATGTACCTACTAATAATTGAGGAAGATTAAGAGAAATATTACTAGGTAAAAGCTTGACACTTACACTTGGGACTATTACAGAATTAGCTATAAGAGGATTAGAAATAACGATTTGTGTTTTAATTTGACCTGTTTTTAGCTCAAGTTCTGGTGCTGTAACAAGTTCTATATTATCTATTGTTACTCCTGTAAGCTTAGTTTTTGGCACAAGAATTTCGCTAGCTGTAAGTTGGCCTGTTAAGCGGCTAACATCAATGTTTCCAGCAAGTTGACCATCAAATTTAGTTAATCCTGGAAGTTCAAGATTTGGTATTTTTAGAGATTTAGTTTCTAAAGCTATATTTATTTGATGTTGTAATTTTTTCCAGTCATCTAATTGACCATTTAATTTTAAGCTACCTAGATTAGTAATAATTTCACTTGGAGCAAGTCTTAAGCCTTTTTCGTCTACTTCAGCCTTAAGATTAATAGATTCAATAGTAGCATTGTAATCTTGATAAACAGCACTTCCACCTTTTATTGATAAGTCTAAGTCAGTTTGAGTAAGTCCTTTTAATCTAGAGATTAAGTCTAAAGATTTTAGTTCAACGGATAAACTATTAGTTGGATCTTTTAAGCTAATATTACTATTAGTTATAGTGGCTATTAGTTTTGAATAATCAAGTTCAATAGCACTTGGTTCATTGCTGCTTGGAGGTGTTTTTAAGTCGCTAAAATTAGAACTACCATCGCTTTTAAGCTCTATAAATAAATTTACTCCTGATAAATCAACTGTTTCTAGCACTACTTTACGATTTAATTTCAATGCGTAAGGGTCAAGAACTTTAGCAACTAGATTAACTTGTTCAACTTCAACAAGTAACTGTTCTGTTTTCCCATTAAATAGCTTGATTTTTTTTAGATTTGCTTGACCTTCTCTTAAACTAAAACCAAAACCCTCAATTTCTGCCCGTAGTCCATAAAGCGGCGCATTAGCTTGAATTTGAGCAATAACAAAACGGTTAAAATTGTCGCTACGAACATATAAACCAATTCCAACGGCTAATAAAGCTATAATTATCAATAAAAAGCTAGAAATAATGGCTAGCTTTTTACGCCAACTTTGCTGGAAGAATAACCTAATTAACTTAACCATTGCTATAAGTTCACTATTTAGAATTACTAACAGATTTTGATTAGATTTTTTGCAATTATGTAACAAAGCCTTTAGTGATACAACCTTTAGCCGTCATTTACTTAGAAAATTTTAAGCCAGAAAACATATGCTGTATTAAAAACTTGAATTATGGTAATATTCTTTAGTCTATAACTTATTGAAAATAAATACCTAACAGTATAATTTATAAACATGACACAAATAGAAGAAAAAGAAAGACTAGACCAAGTACCCGAAATTTGATTTAATTTTGAATTCTTTCCACAAATAGCAAAAAATAGATTGGGAACTGTATACAAATTGTGATCAAAAAAGCGGTGTTAAGCGACCACACAACTTTGTACCAATAGTTTGAATAAAAGGTTGCAACATTTGTTTGATGGGAAAATTTTATTTTCAAACATTCCATAAATGCTTTAGCTTCTATATGTTGCGAGTTTAGAAAGTCTTCTTTTGTGCCAAAAACTACTAGTTTACCATCTACCATTAGCCCAATTTTATCAGCAAGCTTAAAAGCTTCTTGAATGTCATGAGGTAACTAAAATAGCAGTTTTATTTAAGTTTTGTTGCCAGTTTGCAAATTCATTTTGTAGTTGATTTTTAATAATAGGGTCTAAAGCCCCAAAAGGTTCATCTAGTAAAATAATTGGTGGGTCAAGTGCTAAAGCTCTAGCCACTCCAACACGCTGACGTTGGCCGCCAGAAAGCTGATGAGGATAGCGATTAGCAAATTCTTGGTAAGATAAACCTATTAACTTCATTAATTCTTGGACACGGTTTTTAATGTCGGCTTTTGACCAAGCAGTTAATTCTGGAAGCAAAGCAATATTTTTCTCTACTGTGTAATGTGGAAAAAGTCCTCCTTCTTGAATAACATAGCCAATTTGACGACGAAGTTTTGTTATATCCCAATCATTAATGTTTTTTCCTAAAATAAAAATTTCGCCACAACTAGCCCTTCTTAATTGATTAATTAATTTAAGTGTAGTTGTTTTACCTGAACCACTTTGTCCTAATAAAACTAATGTTTCTCCAACAACTACTTTTAAGCTTAAGTCCTTGACTAACCATTGATTAGCATTAATACAATAACCAACATCAACTAATTCTATTGCTATAGATTTATCCATATTTGTTTTAATTTACTAGAGAAAGAACCTAAAAAGGTTTGAGAAATTTGTAAGAATCTTTTATTCTTTTTGCTTTCTGCCTACTCAATACTTAGCAATCTGGAGCAAAAAATTATATGGCAAAAGATGATAAAAGCAAATCTCGTGGCTTATTTTGGTTAGGAATAGGCTTGCTGGCTGGTGTTGGTTTAGGTGGTGCTTATGCATGGCGTAAAACTTCTGAACGCTATAAACCTAAAACAACAGGAGGTTTTAAGCTAGCTGGGTTAAATTCTTTAGTAGAAGTTTGGCGTGATATCAGGGTGTACCGCATATCTACGCACAAAATGAGCATGATTTATTTTATGCACAAGGTTTTGTTCAAGCTCAAGACCGTTTTTGGCAAATGGAACTGCACCGACGGATTGGACTAGGACAAACAGCCGCGATTTTTGGCCGCAAAACGCTAGAAATTGACCGCTTTATTCATCGCGTTGGCATTAATCGTGCTGCTAGTGTTGACCTTACAGCATTAGACAAAGAATCTGCAAGTTTATTAGAAGCTTACAGTGCTGGAGTTAATGCTTTTCTTCAAGAAAATAAATTGCCTATTGAATTTTCTTTTTTGCGTCATAAGCCAGAAGCTTGGCGACCTCTTGACACCTTGGCTTGGATTAAAACTTTTGCTTGGTCACTTTCTTCTAACTATGACTTAGAACTTACTCGCGCCAAGATATTAAAACGTTTAGGTTCTAGGTTAGCTAGCAAGCTGGAACCTATTTACCCTAAAGGACATCCTCTTGTTACTCCACCTGGTGCAGATTATCAAGGTATAGCAGAAAAAATAGTTAATAGTTACGCAGAAAACTTGCTAATGCCAATGTTAAGCGAGGGTGGCGGGTCTAATAATTGGGTAATTAGTGGTAGTCGGACTGTTAGCGGTAAACCACTACTAGCAAATGATCCTCACTTACCTTTGCAAATGCCTGGTTTATGGTATGAAATGCACCTAGATTGCCCAACGCTTAAAGCAATTGGGGCAACTTTACCCGGTGCGCCAACTATTGCAATTGGACATAATGACCATATTGCTTGGGGTGCAACCGCGGCAATGACTGATTTACAAGATTTATTTGTAGAAAAATTCTTGCCCGACCAACCAAATCATTATTTACGGTCACGTCTTTGGCGAGAGGCCGAAACGGTCAAAATAGACATTGCAATTAAAGATGAACTTAACCACCAAGAAGAAATTTTAGTTACTCAACACGGCCCGGTAATTTCAGATTTGCCTATACATAGCTCTAAAAAAGAAGAATTTAACTATAAACTTTCGCTTAAGTGGACAGGTTATCAACCTAGTAATTTGTTAGGTAGTTTTTTGGCTCTTAATCGTGCAAAAAATTGGGATGAGTTCCGTGCTTCTTTCCAAAATTGGACAGCACCAGGATTTAATATGGTTTATGCAGACACTCAAGGAAATATTGGCTATCAATTAATTGCTTGTCCTCCAATTAGAAAGAATCCTAGTGCAGGAACGCTTCCAATACCAGGTTGGGAAAGTGCAAATGATTGGCAAGGCATAGTTGATTATCAAGAAATGCCTTCAATGTATAACCCTCCTGAAGGTTTAATAATTACAGCTAATAATAAAATTGTAGGTGATGACTACCCTTATCACTTAAGTAGTGATTTTGTTTCTGGTTATCGTGCAGAACGTATTAGAGAACTGCTAGAAAATAATCACCAAGTAACAATTGAAGACTGCCGACAAATACAAGGCGATTTTACTACTATTGCTGGTAGAAAATTTGCTGAGTTACTTTTAGAACATATTGAAAAAGAAGATCTTAGTCCAATAGCAGCAAAAGCAATCCTTGAATTTGATGGATGGCACGGAGAAGCCTCAACAGAAAGTACAGCACAAAGCCTTTATCAAACTACCCTTCATAATTTGCTAGAAAGGGTTTTAGGAGGATTACTAGCTGAAGATTTACGTGCTTATTTAGGTTATGCAGAATCAGGAAGTTTATCAAAACTTAGCTCTTTTGTAGGTCGATTTCTTCCTATTTTATTAAAAATGATTGAAGAAGATGACCAGACTTTATTAGTTGAACTGGCTAAACCTCAAAAATGGTCAGAACTTTTACAAGCAAGTTTTGAAGAAGCAGTAGCACAACTAGCCAAACGCTTTGGTAATAATCCTAAAACTTGGGCATGGAAAAAGCTGCATATAGTTAGATTTGAGCATCCTTTTGGAACAGCAAACCGCGCACTTCGTCCACTTTTTAATCAGGGCCTTATGCAATTGGGGGTGATGTAGAAACTCCAGCACAATGGCTTTTCCTCCTTTAGCTAATGCTCAAGGAGGGTTTGAAGTAACTGGTTGGGCGGTGTCCTATCGTCAAATTGTTGACCTTGGAGATTTAGATAATTCTTGGATGTGTCACACTACTGGACAATCTGGCTCACCTTTTAGCCCACATTATGATGATATGATAAAAATGTGGCTAAAAACTGAACTTCATCCAATGTTATTTGATAAAGAAAAAGTTTTAGAGTTTTCTAAAGCTAAACTATTATTATTACCAACTGAAAATAACCAAACAAAATTAGCAAACAAATCTGGTGTTTAATTTAGGAGCAAAAATTTATGGAATGGGTAAAGGCTGAAGAAGCCGTTTCTGTTATTAAATCCTTTAATCGTGTTTTTATTCATGGAGCAGTAGCAACACCACAAATATTAGTAAGTGCAATGGTGGCAAGAGCAAATGAACTGCGAGGGGTTGAAATTGTCCATTTGCACACAGAAGGAGACGCTGCTTATATAAAACATAAAGAAAGTTTTCACACTAACGCGCTTTTTGTAGGTGGAAATGTTCGTGCAGCAGTAGCAACTGGTGAAGCTGATTATATTCCTGTTTTTCTTAGCGAGGTTCCAGGGCTATTTCGTAAAAAAATACTTCCTTTAGATGCTGCCCTAGTCCAGGTTTCCCCACCAGACCGCCACGGTTATTGTTCGCTTGGTGTTTCAGTTGATGTTGCTCGCGCCGCAGTTCAAACAGCTACAACAGTAATTGCCCAAGTTAATTCCAATATGCCGCGAACGCATGGCGATGGATTAATTCATATTAGCCAACTTCGCTATGCTATAGCAGTTGAAGAAGAAATCCCAGAACTAGAACAACATCATTTAACAGAAACAGAACTAACTATTGGCAAAAATTGTGCAGAACTTATTGAAGACGGCGCGACCTTGCAAACAGGAATTGGAGCAATTCCAGATGCCGTCTTGTCAGCACTTATCAATCATAAAGATATTGGTATTCACACAGAAATGTTTTCTGATGGTGTAATTAATCTAATTGAACGTGGTGTTATTACAGGTTCACGTAAACGTGTGCATCCAGGAAAAATTGTTAGTGGTTTTGTAATGGGAACTCGCCGTCTCTATGACTTTATTGATGATAATCCTCTAGTTTCTATGCTAGATATTGAATATGTCAATGATACTGCTGTAATTCGTCGTAATCCTAAAGTTACAGCAATTAATAGTGCAATTGAGGTTGATATTACGGGCCAGGTTTGTGCTGATTCTATTGGAACAAGGCTTTATTCTGGTGTTGGTGGACAAATGGACTTTATCCGAGGTGCTTCACTTTCTGAAGGTGGTAAACCAATTATCGCGCTACCATCAACAACACAAAAGGGAGAATCTAGAATTGTTCCTTTCTTAAAAGAAGGTGCTGGAGTAGTTACAACTAGAGCGCATATGCACTATGTAGTGACTGAATATGGAGTCGCTTATCTTTATGGAAAAAACTTACGTGAACGCGCTAGGGCTTTAATTAATGTTGCTCATCCAAATCACCGAGAAGAGCTAGAAAAACAAGCACTTGCTCGTTTTAAGACATTACCTAAATAAAAACTTTCTCCCTTAAGTAAAAATTATGAGTACACACAAAGTATTACTTTATACACTGAGAGATAATGAAATTGAAGAGTATGAAAAGCTAATTAGGCAAGCTTCACTACCAATAGATTTAATAGTTTGCCGTTCCAAAGAAGAAGCAAAAAAAGCTATTGTAGATGCAGAAATCGTTTTTGGTGTGCATTTACCACCAGAAATTTACGCTTTAGCTAAAAATTTAAAGTGGATTCAATCAATGTGGGCAGGTGTAGAAAATCTGCTACCTGCTCCCATACCTTCAAATGTAATAATTACTAAACCTTGGGGAGTTTTTGGACAATATATTTGTGAGTATGTTTTTGGTTATATTCTAGCTAGCAAAATTAAATTACGTGAGCATTTAGCTGCACAGCTTGAGCAAAAATGGGAGCGTCATCCATTAGAACCAATCACAGGAAATTGCTTAGGTATTGCAGGAGTTGGAGATATTGGAGCAGAAATAGCTAGAATTGGCAAAAGTTTTGGTATGCAAACCTGGGGGCTAAATAGCGATGGTCGCCCACATCAATTTATTGATGAAATGTTCTCGCCTGATGAATTAAAGCTATTTGTTGCAGGTGTAGATTTTCTAGTGTTAATTCTTCCTGCAACAAAACAGACCTTAGAAATGTTTGGACACGAAGTTTTCCAACATATGAAACCTAATGCATGGCTAATTAATGTTGGCCGCGGAGCATTAATTAATGATGCTGCTTTAATAGAAGCATTAAAACATAATCGCATTGCTGGAGCAGTCTTAGATGTTTTTCATCAAGAACCTTTGCCAGTTTCACACCCATTTTGGAAATTACCTAATTGCATAATTACACCTCATGTAGGAGGCCCTAGCCTACCAAGTGACATTACTAAATGTTTTATAACTAATTTTCATCTTTACTGGGCAGGTAAACCGCTACTTGGGCAAATTAACCAAGAAAAAGGCTATTAATTAATACAACCAAATATTCGCTTGTATTTTGCAAGTCTTTTCTATACTATTAATTTTAGTTTTACTAAGTATTTTTCTGAAAGGACTTAAAATATGAATGGACAATATCCTGCTCCTTACAATAATCAACAACCTATGTCTTTACATCCTTCTTTTCGCCTTAATCAATATTTAGTAAGAAAAAAAATCTTTTCTTTTTTAGGTGGTGCTTTTCATATCTTTGATTCTAATGGACAAGTAATGTTTTACTCTAAACAGAAAGCTTTTAAGTTAAAAGAAGATATTCGTATTTATACGGGCGAAGATATGACCACCGAGCTTATAACTATAAAAGCAAGGCAAATGCTAGATTTTTCTGCAACTTATGATGTTTTTGACACTATAAATAATCAAAAAGTAGGAGCATTAAAACGCCAAGGATTTGCTTCTTTAGTTCGTGACAAATGGACAATTCTAAATGCTAATGATCAAGAAATAGGGATAATTGAAGAAGAAAATTTGCTACTTGGGTTAGTTAGAAGGTTTATAACTAATTTAATTCCACAAACTTACAAAGGAACAATAAACAATGCTTTAGTTTGTGAATTTAAGCAAAACTTTAATCCTTTTGTAATTAAAATTTCGCTAGATTTTTCTCCTGATACAAATGGATGGCTAGATCGTCGTCTTGGAATTGCAGCATCTATTTTACTTTGCGCGGTTGAAGGTAAACAAGCATAAACAAGCATAAACAAGTATAGACTAAAGCAAATAGTTAGAGCTTAAAAAATCAAACCTTTTTAAGCTCTAATTATTTTTCTTGTTATTTTTCTACTAAAGAAATCTTCCAGTTATCATAATCATCCTTGGAAAATCTAAAATCTGCTTCTTTATCAAAAGTTACTTTTTCATTAGCTCTATTACCTATAAATTCCCTTTGAAAAGAACCTTTTACTTGAACTTTAACAGGCCAATACTTTTCTTGCTCATTAAAGCTACCTCGTTGTTTTATTTCAATACTTTCAATTTCAATATTAGTTGCTTTCATAGTATTAGAAACAATATTTCCTATTATGCCTTCTACTTTTGTTCCAACTACCCAGGCAGTGGGAAAATCTTTCTTTAACTCAGAGGTGACTAATAGTTTTGTTTCTTCATTTGTAGGCCCTGAACTACAAGCTATTTGCATCAAAGCTAAGAAAAAAACTAACACAATCATTTTTATTTTAATCATAAATATTTATAGCTCCTAGGAATAAAAAGTTAATAACAACGTTGTTATTTAATACAGCCATTTAATTGATTAGCCATTACTTCGGCAGATTGAAACCTTGATAGAGGATCCTTATATAAAGCCTGCATAATCACAGAAATAAGCTCTTTAGGTGTATCTTGGCGTAAAATTGCTATGGGTTTAGGCTCAGATTTTGTAATAGCTTCAATAATTTGAAAATAAGTTGAACCGTCAAAAGGTAACATTCCTGTAGTTATTTCATAAAGTACAATACCTAAAAGAAAAAATATCTGAACGAGGATCTATTTTTTCAGTTCCGCTAGCTTGTTCTGGTGACATATAAGTAACAGTACCCATTAAAATCCCTGGCTCTGTAATATTGCTAATAGAATTAGAAAATCTTGGGTCAGAATTATTTGAATCTATATTTCTCACTTCGCTAAAAATACCTGGTTTAGCTAGTCCAAAATCTAGCATTTTTACCTGTCCTCGGTCATTAAGCAAAATATTAGAAGATTTAACATCCCGGTGAATTATTCCAAAAGAATGAGCTTCAGCTAAAGCTAGAGCAGATTGAGAACCAATGCTAGCAACTTCCTTAAAAGAAAAAGGCTTTATACGTAAACATTCTATCAAGGTTTTACCATGAACATATTCCATAACCATATAAGGAATATCTTCTATTTCGCCAATTTCATAAACAGTTGCAATATTTGGATGGTTAAGCATTGAAGCTGTTTGAGCTTCGCGTAAAAAGCGACGACGGATGGCTTCATCACTTGCATAACGACTTTTTAAGAGTTTTATAGCAACAGGACGTTTTAAGGTTTGGTCACGAGCAAGCAAAACCTCTCCCATTCCACCTTTACCTAAAGTGCGCAAAATTTCAAAATGTCCTATTTGACCTTTTTGTTTTATTTTCTCAAGCAAGTCTTTTCCAGTATTTTTATTGATTGAGCCTCTTACCTTACGAAGATCTCCTTGGGTGATAGCTGGGTCAGTTGGTGGGATAACTTCATCGCTAGCAAAATATTCATCACTAAAATATTTTCCTGGAGGAGTTTCTGAAAATTTCCCTAGGTTGTTACTTGATGATTGATTTGGGGTAAAACGAGCTATAGCTGTAGCAAATAGGCGGGAAAATAGTCTTGAACTATTTCCTTCATCAATAAAATAACCTGCCCGGCGAAGTTCTTCAAAAACATGTTCACGGGCTTTAGATCTGGGCTGATTTTCAATAAAACAGTTAATTACTTCGCGCTCTGCATCTCCTATGTGTTCCCAAATATAGCGAAAATGTGTTCCTGCTTCATCCAGAAAACTTGTTTCTAATTGTTGGGGGTCTACTAAATTACCATTTTCTAAAATGTGGTCAAAATAAGTAGAACAAGCTATTTGAAGGAAAAAAGGAAAGTATCCAGCTAAAGAAAAAATATCTTTGCTAAAAGCTTCTAAAGCTATTCCTGCAACTTTAGAAGGCTCACGAATTAACGTCATAGCCTCTTCTTGAGTAAATGGACGTAAATAAATATTAGTAAAAATATTAAAAAATGGTGAATCTGCAATCTGGTCAGTATGACATAAAACCTGTAATTCTTTAGCTGATGAAGTAACATAAGCTAAGTCATAATTATTAGCAGCAGAACGAAGAAAAGAGAAAAAATCTAAGTTAAATACTTTATTTGCAGTAATTGCATCAAATTCATCAAAAAGCACAATTAATTTGTTTCGCCTTCTGTGTAAATCGGCAAAGACTCGACGAACAGAGTCAAAATCTGTGTTAGGAGTAATAATTGTTTCATTAGTAGCTTCACTTAATAAAGCTAAAAAGTCAGCAAAAAAACTTTCAATACTACTATAGCGTTTTTGCTGTAAATCCATAAAAACAAAAATATGGTTAGAGGAGCTATCTAATAGTTGATTTCTAGTTTCTAGGGCATAAATATAGTTTAGAAGTGAAGATTTACCTATTCTGCGTTCACCAACAATTGAAACTGATTGAGGACGTGAAGCACCTATACGGGAAAAAATTCTAGTAATTTCCTTACGCCGTCCATAAAATTGGGTTGTATCTCGGATTGCTACTCTATTTAAGTATGGATTTTTCATAATAATTTTCTAATGGTTTGCTCTATTTCCCCATAATGTTGACTAAGATTAACTTTAACCCAATAACAAGCTTCACTATTTATAAAATTAGCAATTAAGCATTTTCTATTAAAAGCTTGTTCATCGTCCAGGCTTTCTACACCATAACAAATATATTTTTCATGAATTTCAAGAAAATTTTCTGATGTCATAGTATGAGAAGTCCAGCGTTTTACCATATCTTTTATAACTTTCTAAATAACTACATTGTAAACAAAATTTTCTAATGTTTTATCTCTTAAAGCCCCAACGGGGCGACATATTTGTAGCGTAGGGTTTCAACCCTACGTATGATAATGAAATATTTATAGAGTCACGTAGTGACGACATAATTAATTTGTTGAATTTGTTATATTTATTATACCGTCGCTGCGCGACTTTAATTATGTATAATCACTGTACCTAGGTCTTATGACCTAAGCTATAATTATTTCGTCACGCGCGTGACTTAAGATATTAAGAAAATATTAACTTATTTAGTTTAGTAATAACTATTTATAAAGTTCGCACTTCACGAACAACGCGCCAAATGCTATGACTTTTCTTAATCCAAAGCCGAAGTAAATCTATACGAAAATAAAAAGCTTCATCTCCTATTTTTTTAAGTACATCTACCCTAGCTAATTCTTCTAAAGTTAACCGAATTGTATCAGATGAAAGTCTAACAGGATAATTTTCTTTTTGAATAGCTTGAGTAATTTTACTAGCTGTAGCTGAATCATTATCAAATGTTAAAACTTCTGCAAGTAAAGACATCACTAATTTTTCATCATCGCTAAAGCCATCCCAAAAATAAATCATTTGAGGCAAAGGATTATCTACAATTTCATCAATAACTTGGCTAAGGTCAGATTTTAATAAATAATTTCGTTTTGCTTCATTTAGATAATCAACTATTGATTGGCAAATATATTGTGTATAAAAAGGTTGACCTGAAGTTAGCCGATAAATAGCATCTTGAACACCACGGCCAAAAACTATTTTATCTTTTACAGGTTCAGAAATTAAGCGTTTGCTATCCCGTTCACTTAAGAAAGTAACTTTACGGAATAAAGAATGTCGTAAAAATTCCCTCCAATATTTTCTTTCTCTTTCCTCTAGCCGTCGTGAGCCAGTAAAGACAAAAGAAAGCCGGTCATGATTATCAATTAAGCTAGCAAAAAAAGTAAAAATCTCTTTACTTAATTTCTTATCTTCTACCTTGGTTTCTAATAGCTCATATTCATCCATTAACAAAATTAAGCGACGCTCACCTATTTCTAAAAGAATTTTATCTAAAAAATCTAAAAATAAGTGATAAGCATTTTTAGTTGGGTCTGAAAAACGAAAATTATGTATTTCTTTAGTGCTAAAATTCTGCTCTAAAAAGCTAGGGTCATCTGCTTGTGCAACGGCTTCGCCAATAAGTCTAGCAATACGGCCAAAAAATTCATGTTCATTTGAAACAACCATTTCTTGTAAATCAATAAAAACAGGTATAAAACTTTCTCCTAGTCGGCCATTTAAGACCTGGTAAAGAATAGAGCTTTTGCCAGCGCGTCTTTCACCACATAAAACCAAAACTATTCCACCTTGTGCCGCGCCTTCTAACTTAATTTTCAAATAGTTAAAATCATCTTCTCGCCCAAAAAACATAGCTGGACTACGTATTGGATTTCCAACAATATAAGGGTTAGGTTCAATAGGAACAAAACTTGATAAACTTGCTGGTAGCACATATTCCCGGTTCTGATGTTGTCGAATTAAAAATATTGCTCCTGAAGCAAAAGAAAAAGTTAATCCTATTAATATATAAAACCAACTTTTTTTCCAAAATGGGAGGTCAATACGAATGGTTACTTTAACTGGTAAAGCATTAGTGCCATAGAGATCTCTATTAATAGCAAAAACTTCAAAAGTATGTTCTCCAGCAGGTAAATCATTAAATAAAGCTTCATTAACAGATTGTTTTGCTACTAAACGATAATCTTTAGCTTGATTGTTAATAATTATTCTATAAATAAAAGAAATTTCGCCTAGTGAACTAGTGCCAATCAATCGGAATTTGATGTTATGTTGACCTGAAGCAATATCATTATTAGTTACTGTAGCACCATTAACTTCAAGCTGACATTCAACATTAGGAATAGCTGAGCTAGGAAGATGTCTAGTGAGTCCTAAATCACTTGCAAACCAAATAGCACCAGTGTTGTCTTGAGTAATAACACGTATTTTATTTCCAACCACTCCATGTTGCTCACGAGTATAAGTATTAATTAAAGGAGGAATAGAAATATTAGTAGGACTAAAAAATTTTTTACCTTACCATCAGATAGACCAAGCCAAAACATTTTGTCTCGATCCATAAAAATACACTGTACATCTTCGTTAAGGCTTAAAAATTGTCCTAAAGGAACAATTTTTTGCTCTTTAAATACTTCTATACCTTTAGCAGTTGCAAACCATAAAATATCTTGGCTTGGGCCCTCAGTAATCCAACGTACATCAATGCTTTCTAAAGAATCGTTTTGCCCAATTACAGTTAAATCATAAGTTGTTGGATCATAACGATATACACCACGATCGGTAGCAAACCAAAGCATTCTATTATTCTGTTGGAAAATTTGCCGTACTTCTGCAGTAATCTTTAAGGCTTCTGGAACAACCGCAGCAGGATAAACTTTTTCTGCTAGTTCGGTGTCAAAATGTGAAACTCCATTTTTAGTAGCTACCCATAAGGTATTATCTTGAACATCTTCACACAGATAACGAATATCACTACTAGCTAAACCTTGTTCTATACCTAGACGAGTCCATCTAGTAGCTTGTTTTCGGTATAAACCATTAGAAGTTGCAAACCATAAAACTCCATTTTTTTGCTGTAAAATATGGTAAACAATAACATTAGTAGGAATTTCATTAATACGCTTAAAGCTAACCCCATTAAAATAAATTAATCCTGCACCACTACCAACCCATAAAGCCCCTATTTGGTTAATATCTGGTAATAAACAATAAATATTATTTTCTAGTAATCCGCGACTAGTATTAAAACTAACAAAGCTATAAAAATCTTGTTTTACAACACCATTTTCTGTTGCAAACCAAAGATTTCCTTCTTGGTCTGAAAGCAAGGCATTTACTTTATCTGTTGTTAATTGATCATCAACTTCATCTCGTTGTAAATCATAAACATAGACTTTTTTATCAATAGTGCTAATCCATAAATTACCTACACGGTCTTCTACTATAGATTTAAGTGGTTGAGTGAGTTCAGCCTTTTCTATAGTCAAAAAACTTTCGCCTGATAATTTTTTTAACCCTACAGAAGTTAAAAACCAAATAGTAAAGCGGCTATCAATTAAAATAGCTTGGGTAGCTAAATCCATAATATTATTATCAATTATTAGTGGTTTTACTTTACCTTGTTCAATTTTTACTACTCCATTATCAGTCGCAACCCAGACAATATCTGTTTTTTTATCAATAGTTATACTATTAATTTTATCATTTGGCAGCCCATCTTTAACAGTATACTCACTAATAGAGTTATTAAAATATTTCACTAACCCTTGCTCAGTAGCAAACCATAAAGCACCTACACGATCTTCTATAATTACATTAACAACACGCCCATTTAAGATAGTTGTTGGTTCAATTTTATTACTTGAAGGAAGTTTTTTTCTTAAACCTTTAGTTGTAGCAATCCATAAAATTCCATTACGACCTTGAAAAATAGTCCTTATATCTTCATTAGCTAAAGGGGATAACTGCAATTCTTGATTATCAGACACTCGTATTTGTTCGCTATTTAGCTTAAATATTCCCTGATTAGTACCTAACCAAATAACTCCTGTTAAATGGTCTTGCCAAATGCTTTGGACTATATTGGAAGGTAGAAGTGGAGTTGTAAAACGCTCCTTTATTTTGTCACCAATTGGAATAGCTGAGGCTCTAGGCAGAACTACAGTACGTAAAATTGTTTTATTATCCGATGCAACATAAACACTTTCATCTACAATAATTTCAAATCCAGGCATTAAGACTGTTAATTGATAAATTCCTGTTTGAAGACGGCCAAAATAATAATCACCTTTTGGAGATTCAATAGCACGTTTTAATGTTCCATCTTGACTTTTTAAGGTGACAGTAGCATCAGACAATCTTTCTTGTAAGTTATCTAAAACTAAGACATGTAAAGAGCTTGGAACTAGCTTAAATATATAAGAAAAAGATTCTTCTTTATTGACTGGAACAATTTCCGTTTGGGTACGAAATCCATCTAAGCTAACAGTAACGCTATATTGTCCAATTTTGGAAAGATTAACTGTAAAAGCACCTTCAGAATTAGTTAATAAAGTTTGAACTGTTGCACCATCTAAAGAAATATAAACTGTTGCGCCTGCTTGAGGTTGTTCATTTTCGTTAACAACTTTGCCTTGTAGGATTGTTCCTGTTTGAAACAAGGTTAGTCTATTAGCATTAACAGGTAAAATTACTATACTAAATAGAAAATTAGTTAGAGAAAAAAAGAGTGTTAGAAACAAAAATAGCTTTAGTAAATTTTTAAGTTTAGGTTGTAAATAATTATTATTAGATAGTTTAATAAACAGCATGTTTTATATTGTTTTCCAAAAAATTAGTTTTGTTTTTCCAAAAAAGACCATAAAAAGATTTTGGGTAAACTAAAGGCTTATTTCTAACATATTTATACCATTTATCTTGCCACTCAATAACTAAATCATTTGCATTTTTATTATTTTCTAACATCTGTTTTTCTACCTGATTACGAGTTTGCAGAAATTCGTCACGTTTTTCATCATTAAACAGAAAATACCTGTGAATAGATTCATGTTTTTGCCATAGTGTTGGTACTAGCCAATCTTTTTCTAAACTTAAAACTCCAAAATCTTTTGTGTAATCAAAGTTTACTGGCTTAAAAACAGATAAACAAGGTGCAGATGTACCAGTAAAAAAATACTGTTGATTAGTAATATTAGCTACCAAAGAACCACAGGTTTGACCACGACGAACATAACCACAAGCATGCATACAAACGTCTTTATTGCTACGCTGAAAATGGCTATTACCTGTTTGAGAGTGTGTACGTAGCCCATTAAATAAGTCAATGACAGAAATAGAAGTTTGATTTAGCAGATTTGATAAAGTGCAATAACTAGTATTTAAGCGTTGTTTGGAACCGCTAAAATAGGTTAAAAACCAAGTACTAAAGGTTTTAGCAAAATTAAATTCTCCTGTTTTATATAAACCTTGTTTTTTAGCAAAATCCTGTAAACCTTTAGATTGACGGTCAAAATCACTCTCAATAGTAATACAATTAGAAATAGCAGCAAATTTATCTACTTTTTTTGCTACCCAATGGCGGTTAGCTGTTTCTAACACCCAAGCATTTTTATTATCAGCAATTATAAAACTATTATCATAGGAAAAGCTTTTGTCTTGATAGCCACAAATACCACCTTGACCATATTTTTCTAAATGCTCAGTAATAACAAATAATGCTTCTTCCACGGTGGCAGCACGTTCTAGGGCAAGTCTTACTAAATCCATTCCTATTAACCCATTTGTCTTGTCATGAACTTTAGTAAATACTGCTTGGTTGCCAATTACAAGCCCTTGATCATTAACTCCCATTTCTGCTCCCCAAGTCCAAAAAGGCTTGCTTAAAATAACTCCAAAACGCTTTTTTGTTTCTGGGATACTTAAATAAGTTGTTCTTAAATTAGGAGTTGTACTATTTTCTATTGGCGGAATACGTACAACTAATTGCATTTCCGTTGGTTCACGATCACTATTTTTAGCAAAAAAAACAGTATTATTTTTTCTAATTATTTGAGTATCACACATAAATGATTACTATAGCTGTAGGTATAAATGTAGTTATAGTTATTACTTTAACATAAAGATTTATAATTATTTTGTTTCCTATAATATAGAAAAATATAGGTTTATTAAAGTAGTTAAAATCATAAAAAACTATAGCACCATATTCTAGTGATAGAACATAGTGCTATAGTAAAAAGCATTTTATTTATTAAAATTTATTTTTTCCACTCAATAGGAAATAGTTTGCCTGCTTTTTGAGCAGAAATTTCTATTCCTAATAAATCAGCAGCCTTTACAAAAGCAGGATCACAAGAACTAGCTATATCTTTGGCTGTTGGTAGTATAATTTCATCTGGTGTTACTCCAATATGTTCTAAGCTCTTACCATCAGCCATAATTAAGTCAGCATCCGTAATGCTAGCACCATAAAAAACTACTACATCCATACCTAATTGAAAATTCTTGCTTCTACTTCTCATAACAGAACCAGAACTTAAATCACCTACAACTTTTCCTCTTTTTTCTAGTTGTAGGACTTTAGCAAAAACTTCTGCTGCTGATCCAGAATCAGAGTCAATTAAAACAACAATATCGCCCTTAAAAGTGTTTTTTCCTCTAGTTTTAGCAACAATTGGTTTGGTTTCTTTACGCCGTTGTATAGTTCCTACTTTAACATCATGGTCAAAACAATGTCCGATTAATCTTAGTAACATTACTTCATATCCACCAGGATTTCCTCTTAAATCTAAGATTAAAGACTTACTTTTCTTAATTTTATTCATCATATCGTCAACTTGCTCTTCAGGCATGTTAAATTCAGGCATTTTCCAAACAAAAACATCTTTATCATCATAATAAACATGCCGGTTTAAGTAGCGATCATTTTCACCTTGACGAATCAAATCATAAATATCTGCACTTTCATCATCGACTAAATCAAGTCTCTGTTTATTTTGGGTTACTTTAGCCATGATTTCTAAATCTCGGCTCTTTCCTTCAAGATCAAGTAAACTTAATTTCAGCCCCGGCTGAGGTCGTAGAGTATTAAAAAGATATCTAATCTTCCACATAGTTTGTCTAGTAACTGGATAACCATTAATAGCTTGTATTTGATCCCCTGCTTTTAGCCCTTTTGTTTCAGCATCGCTTCCAGGACGCACAGAATTAACAAAACATTTATCCCCTACAACTAACATTTTCCAACCATAATCTACATCTATACTTCTACTAGGTGGGATAAAAAAAGTGTGGGAATCATTAAAATCTAGTAGGACTTGAGCCACAATTCCAACAATTTGCCCAAAAGAAGTAGCTTGTTTTACTTTTTCTTCTGCTTCCTTAAATCTAACATCTAAATTGATATTATGAAAATTAGGATCATAGTAATTTTTTTTAATCTCATCTTTGAGAATTTTTAGCATTGTTACGCCACGTTCTTTATCATATGGGCCAAGTTGCTGAGCATTAACAACTTGAAATAACCCTAAAGTTAATAAAATAGCAAAACATAAATTTAACCACTTAGCAGAAAACTTTTTAGACATAAGCTAGCTTCTCCTTGTAAACTATTTTTATTTATTTAGTATTTTGGGGTTAAAACTCTAAGTTTCTATTTACATATAAATGCTAAAACATTATAAAACCCGTCAAACTTTTTCCAGATTTCTCCTAAAATAAGAAATTTTTGGTTTTAATATTGTTATTAATGCTTTTTATTAATAATTTTAAGCTAGCTAAAATAAGTTAATTTATTAGGACGTGATAATACTATAACGCTGGTAAAATAGCTATAGAATAAATTTTAAAGTTTTATTTATTTTAAAGAAAAGAGAAAATTTTGTTAATGTAAGCAGTAAGATATAAGCTGTTGTTTTAGATATAATTGAGTGAGATTAATTAAACTAATTTAGTAGAAATTTTACTTTAACTTATTGCTTTATTTAGAAGTTTACCTTAATTCTTCTTTATTAACTTTATCAATATCATTGCCTATAGTGAAATAGCTTATTGCTCCAGGTAAACTAATCAATATATTTATCGCTAACCATAAAAAAGCGACTAAAGCAGCAGCACTTTTAGCAAAATCTTTGTCTATTCCTTCAGCCGTATAAACATTGGTAAGCAAATAAACAAAAGCTACTTCTCTAGTTCCAAGACCGCCTGGAGAAATTGGAAGCGCGCTAACAAGTAAAACTATAGGAACAACAACAAATACAGTACCAGCAGACACATTAGCCCCAACAGACAAAGAAAGTTGTTGAACAGCTAAAATAGCAAAACATTGAGAGACAACCGAAAGTAGTAGCGAACTACCAAAAGTATAGTAGTTTTTTACAAAATCTTTTGTTAATTGGCTTAATTCCCGAATTTTAGCAGGCCAATGTTCTTTTTTATATTTCTCTAAAATGGTGTGATATTTTTGTAGAAGCTTTGCGACTAACTCAGAAAAAAACAGTGTTACTATTCCACCGCTAATAAATGCTAGCAAAATCCCCCAGGTTGCAAACTTTAAGTTTCTATTGAAATCATCTGATGGAAGCGAAAGTGCGGCTAAAGAAGCCATAAATAGCATAACCAATAAACCAACATATCTATCTAAAACTACAGATAACAAAGATTCATGCTTTTTTTGACCTTGTTTAGCTAAATAAAAGGCTTTAACAACATCCCCACCCATTGAAGGAAGCAAATTATTACAAAACATCCCTAAAAAATGTAGCTTAAAAAAATATGGAAATACAATATTAATACCTAAAGAACTTGATAAAATCTGCCAACGTTTGATCCCAAAAATTTGGGCTATAAAGACAAAAGTAAATGATATAAGTAGATAGTAGCGATTTGCCGATAATATTTTATTAAGGGCTTCCTTAGAATCTAGTCCTGTCCAATGAATAACAAAAACCAATAACCCTAACCCAAACAAAAACTTAACAGCTTTAATAATATTTTCTTGCATCTTCTTATCTTCGCTTTTGCCTTCTTCTACAAAATTGGTTGTCATTATAAAACTCTCTTGACTTACTAAACAATAAAACTAAGCTTAAAGGCTAATAGGAATGTAGTTTAGTAAAAGCCATTTTAGCTTATAAGATTAAAAACTATGAGAGGAATAAGAAATTGTTCTAGCTTATATTTATTATGCCAATTTGTTATAGAATTTTTAATTTATAGCTATCTTGAACGTGGATGAAACTTTTCATAAATGGACTTAATTCTTTCATTTGCAACATAGTTAATATCTGCTGCTTTTGCTTTTTCTTCTTGTTCTAACATTTCTATAGACGTGTTATCTGCCCCATGTTCAAGTAGATGTGTCGCAAAAGTATGACGTAACATATGAGGGGTAATATGACCTAAGCCAGCTTTTTCTCCATAATTAACAATTATTCTCCAAAACTGTTGTCTAGTCACTTCATCGCCATAATTATTAATAAAAAGCAAATCAGAATGTTTTTCTCTTAAAAGCCTTTGTCTAGCAACTAAATATTTAGACAAAATTTCAATCACTTTGTTATCTAAAACAATATCTTTTGAATTATTGTTTCTTCCTAAATAAGTTAAAGTGTTATTTGATAAATTAATATCTGTTAATTTAATTAAAATTAATTCAGAAACTCTAATTCCTGTCACATAAAGCAAATTTAGCATTGCTAAATCTCTAATTCCATCATCAGCAAGTGGATCTGCAATAGAAAAAAGCTTGTCTATTTCATCTTTATTAAGGAATTTTGGCATAGTTTGCCAAGCTTTAGGCAACTCTAAATTAATTGTTGGGTTATGATGCAAATAATTTTTATTTGTTAAAAATTGATAAAATAAACTTACTACACTTAAAACACTAACAGCTTTACTAGTATTATTTTTTTGTATTTGTCTTAAATATTGAGCTACTTCTTTTTTATCTAAAGTTAGAAGAGATTTATTTTTTGTTTGTGCAAACTCCTCTAAGCTAGTTAAATCTATTTGGTAGTCATCAATTTTTTGAGTAGATAAATTTTGTTCTTTAGTTAAAAATTCTAAAAACTCTTTTACAATATTTGCTGGAATCAATGTCATAATTTTATTTTCTCCTAAAATGTTTCACGTAAAACATCTAAACTTTTACTTTAATAAATATAATGGATTTATTGCATAACATAGTAGTTATAGTTAAAATCTAACTTTAGGGTAGCCTATCTTGACCTAAGAAATATGTTTAATTAGACTTATGCTGGTTATTAGGTTATATTAAACTCAGTTATCAGACTATAGTTTATTTTGCCGTTATTTTCAATTAATTTGAATGGATTTCTTATTATTATGCCTGTTAAAGTAGAAAATTTTTCCACCATAAAAGCCCCTACAAATTTAGAAGTATTGATTAATCAAGTATTTGATACTGTTCCAAAAGAACATACACGAGGAATTAGTAAAGTAGTAATTGTAGATGAAATAAAAGACCCAAGACTTGCAGCAATTACAAAAGATCCTCAACCTGTGTTGTATCATCCAAAAACTCCTGCTAATCAAGCATTTATTGAAATAGCAATGAGCTTTTTTCTCTCACAAAAAGAAAATTTTATCAAACGTCTAGCAGCTAAACTAAATTTTAAGGCTAATATAGCAGGAGCTTTACTTGCAATCATTGGGCAGCACTATCATATTTCCTATGCGTATGGAGTCAAGAAAGGAAAAATGTCTCAATTTGAACCAAAAGTTAGAGCTTATGTAGGAAAGCACTTTGTCCCCTGGCGTGATAATAATGCTGCTTATCGTACAGAACTCTTTAAGCCCTTTGAACCTTATATTAAACGGCTAGACAAATGGATTAAGAAAAAGTTTTAGATAACCAAAAAGCTCAAAAAGCTAGTAAGAAAATAATTTAAGATATAAATCAAAAGTTAATAAAATTGTATTAGCTACCAGCCCCAGGATCCCGGCCCGCCCTTAAATGGCCCAACTATATCAGATGTAATCCATCCACCATAGAAATTACCTGGTTGAGGTGTAACTAATTCTCCCTCAACCAAACAAGCATCCATTGGATGAGCATAAAAAGCCAAATGGTCTTTTATAACTTCAAATCTATTTGTAGGTTTAGGATAGCTCCATGCCACTTTTTCTAGCCTTTTACCATTTACCTCTAAAGAGTAATAAATAGCTTCTCCCTTCCATTCACAAAAACTACTTCCAGAACTAATAAATAAATATTGCATTAAAATATCTGTTTGAGGTATGTAATAAACTGGCGGATGGCTAGTTTCTAAAACACGTTTAGCATTACTGCTATTAACAATAGTAACTTTATTAAAAATAATTTTTATTTCTTTTTTAGTTATCTCAACTCTAGGAGGTCTGGGATAATCCCAAACAGATTCCTGCCCTGGTTTTGGTTCAACCTTGTTTGGACGATACATAATTATTCATCTGTTTGGGAAAGCTCAGATTCAACTTTGGCTTTTAGTTGTTCCAAAGCTGTAATTATCGCTCTTTGAACTTCTACTAACTCAACTTGAGTGCGACGAAACTTAACTTCTAAAGTAAATTCCTTGCCTGTAGGTTGAAATCGATAATTAAAAGGTTTAGGACGACCCTTTTGAGTAGTTTTAGCTGCTTTACGGACTTGATCTCTAGTTAAGCCTTGTCGCTGAATTTTTTGAATTAATTCTTTCATTGCTTCAATATCAGGCTGCCTAACTACTTGTAATAACATAGCTTTAGAAGTAATGTCGGCTAGCCGACATAGTTCTTTAATCTCTGCTGGCATAGCAACTAAAGATAAAGATTCCGTGACAGAAGTTCGAGACTTACCTATTTTTTGGGCTATTTCTTCATGTGTATAACCAAAACGATCAGCCAAAGCTTGAAATCCTTCTGCTTCTTCAAATGGAGTTAAGTCTTTTCGTTGTAAATTTTCAATTAAAGCTATTTCTGCTACTGCTCTATCATCTACATCCATTTCAATGCAAGGTAGTTCTTTTAATCCAGCAGCAATACTAGCACGATAGCGACGCTCACCAGAAATAATCATAAAACGTCCTCCAACTTGAGAAGGACGAACTAAAATAGGTTCTAAAACCCCTTTTTCTTTAATAGAAGCTATAAGGTCTTCTAAATTTCCAATATCAATACGGGGTTGTTTTGGATTGGTTTCTAATCGGTCAATAGGAATCATTCGACCAACAGGCGCGCCACTACGGGCAGCAAGTTCTTCAACATAATGTACATCGTGCCGCATCTTTAAGGTTGCAGGCAGCCCTCTTTTTGTTGTCATTTATTTATAATCTCCAGATTTGTCCTATTTGCTTTTTGCTACAGCTACAGAAAATCCTACACGTTCTAGTATTTCCTCACAAAGACTTTTGTATTCTATTGCTCCACTAGACTGTGAGGCAAATGAAAAAATCGGTTCCTTGTAAGCTGGACTTTCTTCTAAACGAACAGATTTTGTTATTACAGTTTTAAATACTTTATCTCCAAATACTTGGCAAATTTGATCATGAATATCTTTTGCTAAAGTAGTCCGTTTATCATGCAAAGTTATTACGACTCCAAGCATTTGTAAATTAGGATTTGGTCGTGCTTTGATCTTCTCCATTGTTTCAAGTAAATCATCTGTCCCTTCTAAAGCAAAATAAGAAGATTGTATAGGAATGACTAAATGCGTAGAAGCAACTAAGGCATTAACAGTAATCAATCCTAAAGTTGGTGGGGTATCAATAACAATAAAATCATATTTATTTTTTACATTTTCAACTTATCCTTTAAGCGAAAAGGGGCATCAAACTCACCTACTAGCTTACTTTCAATTTTAGCTAAACTAATTCGCGCTGGCATTACATCTAACCCAAGGTATTTTACTTTGGACAATTACATCATCAGCAGAAGTGTTTTCTATTAAAAAATCATAAATAGAAGCCCCAAATTGGTCAAAATCCAAATAAGTTAAAGTGCTATTAGCTTGTGGGTCAAGATCTAAAAGCATTACTCGTTTTCCTTGATTAGCAAGTCCAGCAGCAACATTAATTGATGTGGTAGTTTTGCCAATTCCACCTTTTTGGTTTGCAATAGTTAAAATTATTGTTTGTGTTGACATATAAATTCCATTACTAAGCAATTTGTTAAGTTTAATAAAACTAAACTTGGCTACATTTTATATTTATTCATATCGCTATCATCTATTTCATCAGGCCATTCTACTTCTTCTTCCTCTTTCTCCATCTCATCTTCAATATCAGATAAAGAAGTTTTTTCCGAAACCGTATTACGAGAATTTTTTATTACTTCTTCATTAACATAAATAGGACAATCACTACGTAGTGCTAAAGCAATAGCATCTGAAGGACGAGAATCTAAAAATACAGTGCTTTCTCCTGACATTAGTTCAATCACTGCATAAAAAACATTATCTACCAGACTAGTAATAACTATTCGTTGCACACGTGCGCCCATTTGTTCAATAACATTTTTTAGCAAGTCATGAGTCATTGGTCTTTGAGGAGCAATTTTTTCTATTTCTAAAGCAATAGCATTAGCTTCATAAGCACCAACCCAGATCGGCAACAAAGTATCACTGTTTATATCCTTTAATATAACTATTGGAGTATTTGCCGAAGGGTCAATCATCAGACCGCGTATTTTCATTTCTATTTCCATAATTGTTCCTCTAATACAACTTAAATTTAAGCTATCCAATCACCAATTAAGCTATTAGGTGTAGCTGATGTAATACGCACTTTTACCAGTTTTCCAATTAACTCTATTGGAGCAATAAAATTTACTACCTTATTACAAGAGCTATGCCCAGCTAATTGACTTTCCCCACGAGCAGCTTTTCCTTCTACTAAAACTTCTAATTCACGTCCAATATAGCGTTGAAATCTTTGTTTTTGAATTGCTGATTGTACAGATTGAAGTTCTAATAATCTTTCTGTTTTTACTGTTTCAGGCACGTTATCTTTACGTTTTGCTGCGTGTGTATTTGGTCTAGGAGAATACTTAAACATATATAGCCCATCATACTCAACTTCTTTTACTAAAGAAAGAGTTTCTTGAAAATCCATATCTGTTTCTCCCGGATAACCTACAATCATATCTCCAGTAATAGAAATATCCCGTTTAGCTTGTTTTATAGCTTGAATTTTTTCTAAATACTCTTCTCTTGTGTATTCTCGGCGCATCAATTTTAAGACTCGGCTAGAACCAGATTGTGCTGGAAGGTGTACCCAAGGAGAAAGATTTTCATAAGTATCCATTACATCTACAATCTGTTTATTAAAGTCTCTTGGATGCGAAGTAGTGTACTTAATACGTGGCGCACCAGATCTTTTTGCTACTAACTCTAGTAAAGAAACAAAAGGAGATCTTTCTAAATTAACTAAGCTTTCATCTTCAACACCTGTAAAGCTACCACGATAAGAATTAACATTTTGTCCAAGCAGTTGTATTTCTTTATAACCTCGCTCAACTAAACCTTGAACTTCTGCAAGTATTCTTTCTGCTGGCCTAGAACGTTCCCTCCCTCGTGTAAAAGGAACTATGCAAAAGCTACAAAAGTTATCACAACCTTCAATAATGGTTACAAAAGCCATATGTTCAGTTTTATGTTCTGAGGGGCTTATTTCTAAAAAGTCTGGTTCTTTGGTTTGACGAATATCTATTGCACGATTAAAACCATTATCAATTTGGGCAATTAATTCTGGCAACTTATCAATAGAATGAGTCCCAATTACTAATTTTACATCTGGAGACTTCTTAAAAATCTTTTCTGCTTCTGCTTGTGCAACACAACCCATCACACCAATCAAAGGTTTTTTACTATTAGTTTTTACTTCTGTTTCTAATTTTTGAGCTTGTTTAGCTTTAATTTTTCTAAGTTCCCCTACCCGACTATAAACTTTTTGCTGTGGTTTTTCTCTAACCATACAGGTATTTAAAAGCATTAGATCTGCTTCTATAGGACTCTCAACTTGTTTATAACCCATATGAGCTAACACAGCAGCAGCTTTTTCTGTGTCATGAACATTCATTTGACAGCCATAAGTTTCAATATAAAACTGCCGAAAATTGCTTTTACTGCTTAAATTTTGCTCTAAATTACTAGTATTTAAGGCCGCTTCTGCTGTCTTTTGTCGGCGGCTAGTTAACTGATAAAGTTTAGTTTCCATAGTCAATAACACTCTTTCTATCAATAATTTCCAAGGAATGTCGGCGTGCCGACAAAATCCTTTTTTATCTTTTTATCAACCTTTTACAAGTAGTTCATTAGCATGTTGACGGGTAAGGTCTGTAATTTGTGAGCCGCCTATCATTCTAGCTAATTCTTCGACTCTACCAACTTGGTCTAATTTTTCCACACTAACTTCTGTACGTCCAGCGATAACTCGCTTTTCTACAGAATAATGGATATCAGCAAAACGGGCAATCTGTGCTTGGTGGGTGACACATAAAACTTGATTTGTAGTAGCTAGTCGTTTTAATCTCTGTCCTACAGCCTCGGCTACTCTTCCTCCAATTCCAACATCTACTTCATCAAAAACTAAAGTTCGTGGATATTCAGTTGGAGCAGTTATAGTTTTTAGAGCTAACATCAAGCGTGAAATTTCACCTCCAGAAGCAATCTTTACAAGTGGTCGAAATTCTTCTCCAACATTAGTAGAAACTAACATTTCTACATTGTCCATTCCTCTTTCAGTTGCACGAATTTCATTTCCTAAAAATCCCATTTGAAATTGTGTTCTTTCCATTGCTAAATGTTTTAGTTCTTCCATAACAGCTATTTCTAAATCTCTGGCAACTTTGCGACGACGTTTGCTTAAATCTTTAGCTATTTCCCAATAACTTATTTGGGCTTCAGAAATAGATTTTACTAGTCGTTGTTCTTGTAGTTCAGAAGTATGAAGACGTAAAAGCTTTTCTCTCATCTCTTCAGCACTACTAAGAATTGCTTCTATTGAATTCCCATATTTACGTTTTAGCTTATCAATTTCTATTAACCTATCTTCTACTTCTTTTAATCTTTCAGGAGAAAAATTTACTCGGTCAATATAATCACGTAAAAAATAAGCTAAGTCTTCTAAGCCATAACGGGCTGTTTGAACAGACTCAATATATTGCCCAAAACGTGGATCTAAACTAGCAAGCTCATCCATTTTTTTAGCAAGACTTGCTACTTGAGATAAAATAGCTGCTTCACTTTCATAGAGCATTTCATAGCAATGGACAGAACTAGCTGTTAATTTTTCTCCATTTACTAAAAGTCGTCGTTCATCTTGAAGCTGTTGGTCTTCTCCTATTTCTAAATTAGCTCGCTCAATTTCTGATGATTGAAATTCAAGCATATCTAACATTCTTAGCCTTTCAGCCTCACTACGTCTTAACTCTGCAAGCTCTTTTTCTAAAGATTGCCAGTAGCGGTATTTGTTACGAATTTCTTCACAGTCTTTTTCTAGCCCTGCAAACAAATCCAGCAAATCTAAATGTGATTCTGCATAAAGCAAAGTTTGTTGTTCATTTTGTCCATGAATATCAACTAAATAAGGTCTAAGTTCTCTTAAAAACGCAACTGTAGTTAATTGGTCATTAACAAAAGCACGACTTCGCCCACTAGTAGTTAGTTCCCTACGAATTACTATTTCTTTACTATCTATTTCAATTCCTGCTGATTCTACAGTTTGAAAAAGTTCCTTATGAGCAACAACTTGAAAGACACCTTCTACATGTGCTTTTTGCTGTCCTGAACGAATCATTTCTGCTGAAGTCCTACCACCCAATAATAAACCTAGTGCATCAACAATTATTGATTTACCAGAACCAGTTTCTCCTGTTAGTAAATTCAATCCATTACCAAATTCAACTTGTAATTTTGTTACTACTGCTAAGTTAGAAATATTCAATGATTTCAACATAGAATAATTAGTACACCTTTTTATAAAAGTTTAAGAAATTTAAGGCATCTATTTTTTGATTGTATTTTACCTATAATATTATCATAACTGCCAGAAAAAAGCGGTAACTTATTAAGCGGATTAATGATATAAAAACTTATGACCTAAAGATCACTAGGCTAATTTGGCGTTGTTAAAGTGTATAGATGCAATTTTTCTTTCAATTTACTTGGCTAAATTAGAAAAATTTTCCAAAAAATACTAAAGAAACCTAAACTACGTAAAGGTATTTTAAAAGTATTTCAAGGTCTTTACCCTATAAAAAGCAAATGGAATAAATCTTGTTCGTAAATCCGAACTAATAACACTAAATTGTAACATTTTCTGAACAACCAAACTTGGTTTAGAAATTACCATAAGGTCAATTAAGCTATGTCTTTAGTTAATCTTATCCCTAAATCCTCTAAATTCAATATACTGGCACAAGATTTGTATATGCAAAGATCCGAAAAGATTTGTTTTTCCTCCTGCTAATTTTGAAAGCAAGGTTTGAAAGTCGCTATTGTAAGTTTAAGTTGAGTTAAATTACTCAACTTAAACTATTATTTTAATAATAAATAGTTATTTTTAATTAGTAAAAATAAAATTTTAAGAGTAAAAATTTTTCTCTAGCAAACCTTAAAATGGCTATTAATACTCTTAGGAAATGTATTTCCCTAACTTTTTAATTAGGTATTTATAAATGGTCTTAATCCCTTGCTAGTGCTAAGTAAAGTAGGTATTATGCTCTGTTTATATTCTGAACAACTAATCTTAGGAGGTTTTCCTAGTTTGCAGTACTATTTATTGCTCTTTTTAGCTTGGCAAGTTGAAGTTAGCACTAATCAAAATTTACTTGATTTAATTTGGCGTTCTAGTTTTTTAGCTAAATTAGTGCTGATTGCATTACTAGGCTTTTCTATTTTATCTTGGGCAATTATTGTTACTAAATGGTTGGCTTTTTCTCGTGCAGAAAAACAAACTCTTTCTTTTCTTGATATGTTTCGCCGCAGCAACCGATTGTCTGATGTTCACATCTCTTGTCAAAAATATAAAGAAAGCCCATTAGCAGGTGTTTTTCTTGCAGCTTATCAGGAAATAGATAAACAAGTACAAAAAGAGCCAGCAAATTCTCTTAAAAGCATAACGGCTGTTGGACGTTCCTTACAACGTGCTTGTATTAGTGAAACAAACAGATTAGAAAAAGGTGTAGCCTGGCTTGCTTCTACTGCAAGTGCTTCCCCGTTTATTGGGCTTTTTGGAACTGTAGTCGGAATTATCATTGCTTTTGAAGGTTTAAGTACATCAACACAAACATCTATCCAGGCTGTTGCACCTGGTATTGCTGAAGCTTTAATTGCAACTGCTGCTGGCATTGCGGCGGCTGTCCCGGCTGCACTAGCTTATAACCATTTCCTAAATAAAATTAAAATTTTAACTTCAGAGATGGACGATTTTTCGCTTGAATTATTAAATTTAGTTGAAAGAAATTTTTCTTAAAATCTTTAGGTTTTAGTTTATGGCATTTACTAATAATCGTGGTCGCACTCAAACATCTTTATCAGAGATTAATGTCACTCCATTAGTTGATGTGATGCTTGTTTTACTGGTCATTTTTATGGTGACAGCACCTATTTTACAAACAGGAATCCAAGTAAATTTGCCAAAAACAGCTAATACAACAAAGGCAGAAACACCAAAAAACAAATCAGTTATTGTTAGCATTGATAAAGATGGAAATATTTTCTTAGGTAGCGATACAAAAAAAAGCTCTAAATATCAAAACAGGTGAATTTTCAGCACAACTTCAAGAAGCATTATCTAAATCTCAGGAAAAAAAAGGTTTATGTGCGTGGTGATGGAGATACACCTTATAGAATAATTGCTTATGTGCTAACAGAATGTAAAAAACTTGAAGCTCAAGTTAGTTTAGTAACAGAACCAGAAACTAAAAAAAGTTAGTCTAATACTTTAACTTAGACAAGTTATTTAATAGTAAAAATGGAACTTAGTAATGCACATAAAGAAAGACAAATTCAACCACAACGTTTTGTTGTTGCAGCCTTTTTTGCACTAGCAGCCCATTTATTACTTTTTGGACTAATTTTCTTTTGGATTGGAAAAATTCCTGATGTGCTAATTATTGCTGCTGGTGCTGGCGAAGATGGCGAGCAAGGCGGCGCAGTTCAAGTAGGCGTGGCTAATGCTTCAGAGCTATTTGGATTTGACAAAAAAAAAGAAGCTGTTTCAAGTTTAACTGAAGATGTAACCAATAAAGATAAATTTAACAATGAGATAGTAAAACATGAAGAAAAGCTTGAAGAAAATCCAGAAGAAGTTTTAGAGACTAAACAAAAACCTGACCCAGAAGCTAAAAAGACTAATTTACCCGTACAAGAAAAGCCTAATAGAGTTTGGTCTAAAACTGTACAAAAGGCTAACACTACAGAAACAGTAGCTAACATAGGAACAACAGCAGGTTCGGCTAAACCTGCAATTCGTGGTGGTATAGGTGTTGGAGATGGCTTAAATAGTGGTCTAGGAACAGGGCTTCCAGGTGGCTCAGAATATGGTCGCAGAATCCAAAATATTCTTAGTCGTAACTTTACCCCTCCAACAATTCCAGCTAGTGGAACGGTTAACGTGATTGTTTACATCAAGATAAGTAGAGATGGTAAAGTAACTTCTGTGGTAGGTGGTAGAGTGCCAAAAAATTATTTCAAACGGCTAAGTCCTTATGAACAATTAAATTACGCGGCAGAACGTGCTGTTATTGCTACAGCAACACAAGGCTTGCCACCTTTTCCAGGCAACTTTTTAATTGGAACACAAGAAGCTATAGCTGAGATTTGGTTTCAATATCCTTAGTTTCCAATAATTTATCACTTGTTATTTTAACTAAAAAAGTTAAAGAAAAACTTAACCTTAGCTCAACAGTTTTAACTAACTGAAAGGTAACAACTTATGAAGTACAAGCTCACTTTCCTGTTTATTTTAGCCTTTTTATTTAGCACTCTTGCACCTCCAGCAAAGATTCAAGCACAGGATGGGCAAGCTACAGGACAAAATTTAAAGGATAAACTCACTGGAATTGTGGTTAATCCTGGTGGAGTTCAGCGGCTTGGAGTTGCAGATTTTCTTTTAGGTTTAGGAGCAAAAGACGCAGACACTAACATTTTTAACGAAGTGTTATTAAATGACTTAAAGTTTGCAGGTGTAATTGATATTGTAGGCAAAAGCTTATATCCCAAAAAAGGCTTGGCAACTCCTACCGAGTTTAAGCCTGAAGAGTGGGCAGCCGACCCTGTAAGACTTGATTATTTAGCTTTTGGTAGAGTTACAGGAGAGCAAATAGAAGCTTATCTTTTTGATGTAAAAACCAAAGATGGATTAATCAATAAAACTTATCGTGGCGACTCTATCCGCCAAGTTGCTCATCAATTTGCAGACGATATCATAAAAAAATTGTTTAACATTGATGGAATTGCAAATTCTAAAATTGCTTACACAACTGGCAAAGACATTATGATTATGGACTATGATGGTTTTGGTCAACGTGCTTTGGTGCGTGATGGAAGCTATGCAATTTTACCAAGTTTATCTCCTGATGGAAGTCGTATTGCGTATATTTCCTATAAAACTGGTCAACCTACAATCCAAGTTCATTCAGCTAAAGATGGTTTACCATTTGGTTTTGCTTCATTTCCTCGTGGAACAATTAGTTCCCCTCAATATTCATCAGATGGTGGCCGAATCGCTTTTGCATCAAGTAAAGATAGCGACACAATGGAAATTTATGTTGCAAATGCTGATGGAAACCGCGCACGTCGATTAACTGATAATCGCGGCATTATAGACACATCTCCTCGTTGGAATCCTAAAACCAATAAACAACTTGCTTTTATTTCTGACCGAACTGGCACACCTCAAGTTTATATAATGGACGATGATGGAACTAATGTTCAACGTGTGTTAAATGATGGTGGACAGGCTGACTCCCCTGCTTGGTCGCCTGATGGTCAATTTATTGCTTATACTTGGCGGCCTTCTGGGGCTGGTCGTTCAGACGTTTTTATTATGGATGTTGCAACTAGACAAATTGTGCAATTAACTCGTGGTGATGGTAGCAATGAAGCTCCAGCCTGGGCCCCGGATAGTCGCCATATTGTCTTCCAATCCAACCGAAGCGGACGTTGGGAAATATTTATTATGAATATAGATGGAAGCAGCGAAATTCAAGTTTCTAAAGGTGGTGGGCGTTCTCCATCTTGGTCAAGATAAATCTAGCAGTATTAACTTATTTTTTAGAATAGTTTAGAAAGGAGCAGTGATGAAAGAGATAGTGAAAAAACTACTAGTGTTAAGTTCCGTAATAGTTTGGGCCATCATAGCTGCGGCTTGTGCAAAACCCCCTAAAGCAGAATTAACCGTTTCTAAAAACCAAATCAAACAAGGTGAGTCTGTTTCTGTAAATTGGAAAACAGAAAATGCCAAAGAAATTTTATTAAATGGCAAAGCTGTTGCAAAAACTGGAACAGAGGTCTATACACCTAATGAAACAACCACTTATGAAATATTAGGTAAAAGTGGAAAAAAAGAAGCTAAAGATAGTAAAAGTGTACAAGTTGAAGTCTTACCTGCTGGCCCTACAATTACAATGTCGGCTGAACCGGGTGCAATTGGTGTTGGTGATCAAGCAACTCTTCGTTGGTCATCTCAACGTGCCGACCGCGTAGAAATTCCAGGTCTTGGATCTTTTGGCCCATCAGGAGAAACCAAAGTTTCCCCTGTTTCATCAACTACTTACACAGCAACGGCTAAAGGCCCTGGTGGGGATGCTTCTGCAAGTGCGCGTGTAACCGTAACTGATACTAAATCTGGCGGTGCTGAAACAGGAATTAAAAATCCAAATGCTGATGCTGATGCAGCCAGACGATTTAAAGATGGTGTTCGCTCTATCTTTTTTGATTTTGATAAATCTGATTTAACAGATGCAGCTAAAAACACATTGGATCGTAATTCCCAATTTTTAACACGTTCAGAAAATAGCACTATAGTTTTTCGTGTTGAAGGTAATTGTGATCCTCGTGGTTCAGAAGAATATAACTTAGCTCTTGGTGACAAACGCGCTAACGCAGCTAAAACTTACCTAATTGGTAAAGGTGTTGACCCTTCACGAATGGAAGTAATTAGCAATGGTAAGCGTTATGCTGCTGGTAGTTCTGAAGGTGATCCAAGTGTCATACCTTCTTGGGCATATGATAGAAGAGCAGAATTTATTTACTTACGTGGTGGTGGCACATTAAGACCTGTACCACCTGCACCACCTGTTGAAAATAAGTAGTTTTTTTGCTTTTGTTTAACTAGGGGAACTTGATTTGTTAAATCAAGTTCCTAACCACTTTTTATTAAGACAGTCCTAGAGACTGTTTCTTTTGTTTTTAAAGTTTTGGAGAAAATTTTATGCGTAAGCTTTTACCTATTGCCCTGCTTTTAATATTAACCCTTGCAGTTACAACAAAAAATTCTTTAGAAGCTAAAGATAAAGATGAACTAATACAGCTAAAAGCAGAATTAATAGTGCTGCAAAAACAAGTCCGTGATTTACAAGAATCTACAGATAAAAATACTGGTCAAGTTTCTGCTTTACTTACCCAAGTTGTAGATAATGTGTCACTTGCACGCCGTGATATTGGACAAACACGAGATATTGTAGACCGTAGCCTTAGTGATATTAATGCTACCGCTAGTGGTGGAACACAGCAAATTAACCAATTTGCTGAAAAAATTAATGCTGTCAATATCAGATTAGAACGTTTAGAAAAGCAAATCAAGAATGTAGAAAATATCTTTAGCCCAACTAGCATTATTAAAAATTGTGATGAAGGCGAGCAACAATATAAGCAAGCTTATGCCGACTATTTACGTGGTAACTATGCTTTAGCTATTGACCAGTTTCGTAACTATGTAACTTGTTTTTCTGGAACAGATGCAGCCGGACAAGCACAATATTTAATTGCTGATTCTTACTATAAACAAGTAGATTTTAAGGCGGCAATTCCTGAATTAGACAAACTAATTGTTGAGTATCCTGCTAACAATAAGCTTGCTACGGCTCGTTATAAAAGGGCAGATTGTTTGTTAAAAACAGACCGACGTAAAGAAGCAGAAGAAGAACTAAAATTAATTGTTCAAAATTACCCAAATAGCGCAGAAGCTCGCCAAGCTGAACAAGTTTTAGCATCACTTCCACCAGAAGAAAAACCTGTAGTAAAACCAACTAGACCAAGACGTTAATAGCTTTATTTTCAATAGCCTAGAAGTTATTTTCTAGGCTATTGTTTAACTTAATTTTTAGGAAAAATTTTCTGATGAAGAAATACTTTTACTTATTAGTAGTTTTGCTATTATTTCAAATATTTTTTTCTTGTCGCCAAGATCCAGCAACCCCAACAAATACAACAAATATCACTCCTAATTCTAGTATTTCTTTAATAACAGAAATAAAATCCCCTGCAAAAACAAATAGCCAATCTCCAGAGTTAACAAAAAGCTTTGACAGTAAAATATTAATAAATTGGGTACAAAAGCTTGAAAATAAAGAACATGCACTTTATTTTGCTACTTTAGAAAATAATTCTTGGTCAGAAGCTAATTTAGTAGCTAAAAGTAACAATTGGTTTGTAAATTGGGCTGATTTCCCTTCCGTTATAAAGCTTCCTGATAATTCACTTGCTGCCCATTGGCTAGCTAAAAGCGATCCTAGCACTTTTGCTTATGACATCAACATTGCACGCTCATTTGATGATGGCAAAACTTGGTCAAGCCCCATTTTACCCCATACAGACGGCACAAAGACCGAACATGGCTTTGTTTCGCTTTTTGCTTGGGAAAAGGATAAATTAGGAGCAATTTGGCTAGATGGTCGTAAAACCAAAGCTGGTAGCCATGTAGAAGAAAACCCAGAAAATGAAATGACTTTACGTTTTGCTGCAATTGATAAAGAAGGAAAACTTTCTGAAGAAACTTCTTTAGATGAGCGCGTTTGCGATTGTTGCCCAACTTCCGTTGCATTTACCTCTCAAGGAGCAATAGCAGTTTATAGGGATCGCTCCAAAGAAGAATTTAGGGATATTTCTTTGGTTCACTATCAAAATGGTAAATGGTTAGAGCCAAAAACACTTTATCCAGATAATTGGAAAATTAATGGTTGTCCTGTAAATGGCCCGGTTGTAGTAGCTAAAGAAAATGCTGTTGCTGTAGCTTGGTTTAGCGGTGCTGATGGAAAATCAAAAGTTAAATTAATTTTTTCTAACACTGCTGGAGAAACTTTTAATGCCCCAATAACAATTGCTGAGGGTGATGCAATTGGACGAGTTGATTTAGTAATACTAGATGACACTTCTGTTTTACTTACTTGGCTTTCTGGAACAGAAGAAAAAGGTAGTCTAAATATTGCTCGTGTTTGGCCTAATGGTAGACAAAGCCAAGTTTTAGAAGTAGCCCAAACGAGCATTTCAAGAAAAAGTGGTATTCCTAAACTAGCTCTTTTAGATAATAAGGCGATCATTGCTTGGACAGATCCAAATACTTCTACTATTCGCACAATAAGCTTAAATATAGATAACTTAAAGTAATGCTTTATTTAACTATGTAAAAGCATAAATTTATTTTTACTAGAAAATAGTTCTTGACACCTACATCAAGTTTTCGCTATTATTTCGCTATACTTATTTTTTTATTAAATTTTTTTATTTAAGTAAAAATCTATTTATTCACATATTTTATGAAAATATTTATATTTTCCAAAACTAAAATTTACTAATTATTGAAAAACTAAGGAGCTAATATGTCTTTTAACAAAATAATAGTTGTTGGAAATTTAGGTCGTGACCCTGAACTCAAATATACTCCACAAGGTCAACAAGTTTGTGAATTCTCTGTTGCAACTAGTGAAAAACGCAAGGATAACATTGGAGAAATGAAAGAAGAAACCACTTGGTTTAAGGTTACATTTTGGGGTAAACAAGCAGAAGTAGCTAGCCAATATTTATCTAAAGGAAAACAAGTTTATATAGAAGGTCGTCTTCGCGCCCGTGAATGGACAGACAAAGAAGGACGTACAAGAACTAGTTTAGAAATTTTTGGCACAGATCTTAGATTATTAGGAAATCGTAACGAAGATATGTCAGCTAGTGCAATGGCTGCACCTGCAAAAGCATCCCATTCTAGTAGTAACAAAGCTAGTAGTCATCAAGCACCTGACTATGATGATAATGTTTCAGAAGATGACATCCCCTTCCTTCTAAACGCATTTTTTATCAATAAATTTCTGACCTCTTTTCATTACTTAGGTAATTCTAAGAAGATTCTTAGGATTACCTGCATATCTATTTGAAGTTCTTTACAAAATTAATCAGAATTTTTTAAAGAAATAACTGTAACGGATTGACTTAAAAAATTAGCTACATAAAGCTTATCTCCTTTAGGAGATATTTTTATACCTCTTGGCTCCAAACCTATGTTTGAGATTTTCTGAATAATTTTGCTATTTGTTGTATTTACAATGGTTAAATCACCACTCATATTATTACTTATATAAGCTCTGCTACCTGTAGAGTTAAGAGCTATATCCCAGGAACCTTCCCCTATTTGAGAAATTTTAGACAAGATTTTGTTTGTTGAGGTATCAAGAATAGCTAACTCACCTGTGTTATTTAAGGTTATATAAAGACGATCACCCTTAGGTGAAAGTGCTAGTCTCATAGGCATAGCACCTAAAACAACTTTATTAATTACTTTATTAATAGTTAAATCAACTATAGATATATCTTGACTATCACTATTAGCAACGTAAACAAATTTTCCATCCAAACTTTTTACTATAGCTGATGAACCTTTACCAACATCACTTATAAACTCACTACTATTAACAGCTATTTGTAAACCACTATTTGGATCTTTAAATATAGAAAACAAAGGCATTTTAGAAGTAAGTTTATTTATTGCATACAAAACTGTGCCATCATTATTTATTACCCCTCCAACAATTCCCTTATTAATAATGCCTCCAGATGATTGCAACCCTGATTTAGGTAACTGACTTATATCTACCACAGCAATACTACCTGAAAAATTAGTAGCAAAGTTAAAGTTTTCAGCACCTATTTTAGTAAAAACAAGTGTGCTTGGTTCAGAGCCTTCCGAATGTTGCCCATTTGATAAAGATAAAAACTCACCTAAAGAACTATCATTAGCTGTGTCTATAAGATATAAAGGCCCAGCACTACTAACAAAAAGGTATCTTCCATCTGGAGAAAAAGCCAAGTTATCAGGGCCTAAACCTACATTTTTTATTTTTGTTATGATTCTAGGCCTTTTAGTTTTAGCTACAGCATTACCAGTTAAATTTAAGGTTAGACAAAACAATAAACAGAATACTAAAAAACAAATGGTCTTAGACATATATAAAACTTCTCCTCAATAAGTATACTTTGTACTTATCAAAGTAAAATCCATTAAATATTTAAAAATTCCCCAAGGGTTAAAAATTTTTTGAGTCTTTGTTTGTCTATTGGTTGAAGCGATTTGACAAAAATACCTTAACACAGCTAACTTTATAAAAATCTACAAGTTAAAATCAGTGCCTTTAGTGCCTTATCTGGAGACAAATCATGTTAAGTGTTGAATTTGTACGTAACAACTTAGAAACTGTTAAAAACTCTTTAGCTTCTCGTAATAGCAACCTTTCATTAGAACCATTTGAAGAATTAGATCAAACCCGCCGTGCTTCTATTACAGAACGTGATCAATTAAAAGCAAAATGTAATCGTTTAAGTGAAGAAATTGGTGCTTTAATGAAAGCCAAACAAAAGGAAGAAGCAGCACCAAAACAACAAGAAGTAGCTACAGCTAAAGTAAGGATTAAAGAATTAGAGCAAATTATTAGTGATAGCGAAATTAAGTTAGCAGAAATGCTACTAACCATTCCTAACCTTCCTCATGAATCTGTACCTATTGGCAAAGATGAAAGTGCTAATTTAGAAGTCAGACGTATAGGAAAAGCACGAGAATTTGATTTTCCTGTTAAAGATCACATTGATTTAGGAATTAATTTAGGAATTTTAGACCTAGAACGGGCTAGTAAAATTTCTGGAGCGCGTTTTTCTATTTTACGTGGCTTAGGAGCAAGACTAGAACGGGCATTAATTAATTTTATGCTTGATATTCATACCAAAGAACATGGCTATCAAGAAGTTCTACCACCTTTTATTGTTAACAGCGCGACATTGCAAGGCACTGGACAATTACCTAAGTTTGCAGATGATCTTTTTAAGTTAGAAAAAAGCGATTATTGGTTAATTCCTACAGCAGAAGTACCATTAACTAATATTTATCGAGATGAAATTTTAGAAGCTGAAAACTTGCCCATCAACTTAACAGCCTACACACCTTGTTTTCGTTCTGAAGCAGGTAGTTATGGGCGAGATGTTCGCGGTCTTATCCGCCAACATCAATTTGATAAAGTTGAGCTAGTAAAAATTTCACATCCTGACCAATCTTATCAGGACTTAGAAACATTAACAGCTAATGCTGAAACCATTTTACAAAGATTAGAACTTCCTTATAGAGTAGTCTTACTATCAAGTGGCGATATGGGATTTTCTTCTGCAAAAACCTATGATTTAGAAGTTTGGTTGCCTAGTCAAAATACTTACCGAGAAATTTCTTCTTGTTCTAATTGTGATGCTTTCCAAGCTAGACGCGCTCAAATTCGTTTTCGTCGCTCACCAGGAGCTAAACCAGAGCCAGTTCATACATTAAATGGCTCTGGTATTGCAGTTGGACGAACTTGGCTAGCAATTTTAGAAAACTATCAAGAAGCTGATGGAAGCATTACAATTCCTAAAGCTCTTCGTCCTTATTTAGATGGTTTAGAAAAAATTCAACCACAATAAATCAATTATTTAACTTTCCTGGAATTAACACCCAGGAAAGTTAACCTAAAACAAAATTATGACTCGTTATTTATCAGACTCATATAACCTTGAAGACATAAATGTTGCTTCTAGCTTTGATGAATTGTCTTTTTGGTCGGCTCAATTTGGTATATTACTATTTAATAATTTAACAATTGAGAGAAATATAAAAATTTTAGACTTAGCTTGTGGTAATGGATTCCCTCTTTTTGAGCTTGCACAAAGGTTTGGAAGTAGTTGTCAGGTTATTGGAGTAGATATTTGGACAGCAGGACTAGAACGAGCAAGGCAAAAACAAAATATTTTGCAATTGCCAAATATAACAATCTTAGAAGCTAATGCAGAAAATTTGCCTTTTTCAAGCGAAGAATTTAATTTAATTACTATAAATTTAGGAATTAATAATTTTTCCAATGTAAACAAAGTATTATCAGAATGTCACCGAGTCTTAAAACCAAATGGAAAAATTGCTTTAACAACTAATGTAATAGGCCATTTTCAAGAGTTTTACCATGTTTTTAGGGAAATATTAGAAAAATTTGGAGATTCCTCTTATTTAGAAAACCTAAAAACTAATGAAACTCATCGAGGTTCAAAAGAGTTATTTAGCCAACTACTTGAATCAACAGGGTTTATGATAAATAGCACTATTGAAGATAAGTTTATTATCAGATACAGTAACGCCAATGCTTTATTTAACCATTCTTTAGTTAAAGTAGGGTTTTTAGGTGGTTGGAAATCTATTGTTAAAGTTGAAGATAGAGAAGAAATATTTAGCCAATTAGAAAAAGAATTAGATAAAATAGTTATTAAATTTAATGAATTAAAAATGTCTGTACCAATGCTTTATTTAGAAGCACAAAAACTAGAAAAATAATAAACAATGAAAGTTACAGAAATTAGAAATAAATTACAAGCTTTAGCAAATAAAGAAGATGCTAAATTTGCACAAAAATTTTTTAAGACTGCACCTGGTCAATATGGGGCTGGAGATATTTTTCTTGGTATTCGAGTCCCACAGTTAAGGCAATTAGCTAAAGAATATAAAAGTATTGAGCTTGTAGAAATAGTAGAATTACTAAAATCAAACTTTCATGAAGAACGAGCATTAGCATTGTTTATTTTGGTATTAATTTTTCAAAAAGCTAATGAAATACTTCAAAAAGAAATCTATAACTTATACTTAAATAACACTAATTTTATCAATAATTGGGATTTAGTTGATGTTTCAGCTTCACATATTGTAGGAAAATTTCTAGCAAACAAAAATAAAGATATACTTTACCAGCTAGCTAAGTCAGATAGTCTTTGGGAGCGTAGAATTTCAATAATTGCCACACATTATTTTATTAAAAATAATGACTTTACCGACACATTAAAAATCTCTGAAATACTGCTTAAAGATAAAGAAGATTTAATCCATAAAGCTGTAGGTTGGATGTTACGTGAAGTAGGAAAGAAAAACTTAAAAGTTGAAGAAGATTTTTTAGCTATTCATTATAAAATTATGCCTAGAACGATGCTTCGTTATGCAATAGAAAAATTTCCTGAAAATATACGTTAACAATACTTAAAAAATCGTTTGTCTTAAAATCAAATATCTCTCTAAAAACTATCAAAATTATGAATAAAGAACAATTTTTAAATACTATTAAAGAATCTATTAAAAGCCAAGAACCTGGTTTATATTTAAGTGAATTAGAAGTAGATTCTTTGACAGAAATTAAACAATTAACCCACTTAAAAGAGTTATTTTTAAATGGTAAGTATTATTGGGATTGGAATAAAAAAACAGGCTATGAGAATAATTTAAGTATTTTCCCAAGTGAAATTGGACAGTTGACTAACCTTACCAAATTATCTATATCAGGATTTCCTATCAAAGAATTGCCAAGTGAAATTGGCAATTTAGTTAACCTTACAGAACTATATATTGATAATACTTCTATAAATACTTTACCAAATGAGATTAAAAATTTAGCTAATTTAGAAAAACTAGACATTTCATATTGTGAATATTTTACAAACTTTCCTGACTCATTATGTAAACTGTTTAATTTAGTTGATTTACAAGCACCTAGTAATGCACTAGAACAATTACCTTTAGAAATTGGAAATTTAACCAATTTAGTTTACTTAAACTTAAGCAATAATCATAAATTAGCTAAATTACCAGCAAGTATCAAAAAGCTAGTTAATTTAGAGCATGTAAATTTAAGTGACACTGGACTAACAAAATTAACTTTTAAGTCTAGCAAATGGCCTAAAATAGTAAATTTAGAAATTTCCAAGGCTAAAAGAAACATCCAGAAAAACAAGAATTTATAAAAATTTATTATGAATTTAACCGAGTTAGTATCTATTTATAAAGATGAAAGATTCCTTTTATTTGCTTTAGCAACTTGGGTGATAGGTGCAATAGGTTTTATTTTATTTGCTGCTCCACTAACTTACATTGCTTGGAAACAACCTAAATGGGCAGAAAAATACCGTATACAATCGCGCCAAGGTACAACAAAATTTATACTTCCATCTATAAAATACTCATTATTAAATAGTACATTAGCCTTGATTGGAGTAATTCTTACTTGGCCTTTGTTAAGATATTCGGCAATTCATATTGGAATAATACCTAAATGGTATATAGTAATAGGGCAAGTAATATTTTTTGTCTACTTAGATGATTTTATTTATTATTGGTTTCATCGGGCAATGCACTCAAAATATTTTTATCATTCTGTTCACTCTCTACATCATCGAATTATTGTTCCTTGGGCAATTTCCGCGCATTATATGCACCCAATAGAATTTTTAATCACAGTAAGTAATGTATTATTAGGGCCAATACTGCTAGGTTCTCACGTAGTAACAATTTGGATTTGGGTGTTATTTCGCCAATGGATAGCAGCAGAAGGTCATTGTGGATATGACTTTCCTTGGAATCCATCCAGGCTTTTTCCATTTTATGAAGGAAGTAGCTATCATGATTTTCATCATGCAAAATTCCAAGGAAATTATTCTGGTTTTACTGGTTATTTAGATAGGATTTTTGGGACTCGCTCACCAAGCTATCAAGAATATTTAGAAAAAAACTTAAAAAGGTAATTTTATGAAACGAGAAAACTTTTCTACTCAAACAAAATGGGAACCACTTGTTGGTTATTCCCGTGCTGTACGCTTTGGTAATCAAGTTTGGGTTTCTGGCACAACTGCAACTGATGAAAATGGTGAACTTGTTGGAATTGGTGATGCTTATTTACAAACAATCCAAACCTTAAAAAATATTGAAAAAGCCCTTAATCGTGCTGGTACAAGATTAAAAGATGTAGTACGAACACGCATTTATGTAACTAATATTGAAGCAGATTGGGAAAATGTTGGACGTGCGCATGGAGAGTTTTTTAGAGATATTCGCCCTGCTACATCAATGATTGAAATTAGCAAATTAATAATGTCTGAAATGCTTGTAGAAATTGAGGCTGAAGCTTTTATTAATAAAGATGAGTAAAACTTCTTAAAAATTTTTATGAACAATTACCAGTTTACCGTTAGTCCTTCAGAATTTCCTAGCCAAGGCTTAAAATGTCGCGCTGACTTATATTTACCTCTAGGAATAGAAAACCCTTCTATTGTAATAATGGCACATGGTTTTGGAGCAGAAAGAAACTTTGTTTTGCCAAACTTTGCTGAACATTTTGCTAAAAATGGACTAGCTGTTTATCTATTTGATTATCGCTGTTTTGGTGATAGTGATGGAATCCCTAGAAATTATGTTAATCCTTATCATCATCTACAAGACTGGCAAGCAGCTTTAACACATGTCAAAACATTAACTAATATTAACAATAAAAAAATTGCTCTTTGGGGAAGTTCTTATAGTGGTGGTCATGTGATAGTTACTGCTGCAAAAATCCCGATGTTAAAGCAATTGTTTCTCAAGTTCCTCATGTAAATTCATTAGCCACAGCAAAACTTTTAGGAATAAGTTATTTAATTAAAGCTACTTGGCATGGTTTACTGGATTTATTTTCTACCCTTCTAGGCCGTGATCCACATTATGTAAAAATATATAGTTCTCCATCAGAATTTGCAGTATTAAATACAATAGATTCTATAAAATATGGTGAAATTGTTTCCAAAAATTCTGCTTGGCAAAACCAGTGTCCAGCACGAATAATGTTAATTTTTGCCACTTATAACCCTATAAAATTTGCCAAAAAAGTTACTTGTCCTGCATTAGTAATGTCAGCAGAAAAAGACTCTCTTATCCCTGCTAGTGCTGTAGCAAAAACAGCAGGTAATATGCCCAACGCAACTTTAATTAAATATCCTTTTGGACATTTTGATATTTATCATGGGGAACATTTTCTGGATGCAGTTAATAAACAATGTAACTTTTTACTACAAAATCTAAACTAATATCTAAATATCTAAATATCTAAACAATCGAAAAAATCAGGTACAAGATTAATCCTGCACCTAATTTTTTAAATCAGTTTTTTGTAAGTACAACTGTATGTCTAGCTGTAGTGAATAATTATTACAAAAATTAATAATACAAAAGCATTATCAACCACAGTGGTATATTGTGCTATAGCTTCTACAACAAAAAGTTTTCTTACCTTCTAGTAAAAGTAACGCCAACAGAAATTTTACTATCAGGATTTCTAACAATAAGACGAACAGTGTCACCCTTCTTGATAAACTTATCAATAGCTAGATTAGAAGGATCACCCTTTTTATCATTAGTAGTAAAACGTGTAGCTTCTGTGTCAAACTCTAAAGGATAGCTTTCTGTATCGTTAATGATTAAAGTTGCTTTTGGTTTGATAAATGAACCGGCTGCATCTATAAAGAATAACTTTCCATCAAATCTTGGGCTTTTTATTATTGGTAAATCTGTATTTGCTGGCTGTGAACCTCCGCTCATTTGCCCGTTTCCAAAGAAGCTTGTTACACTATAGCTAAAGTTTCCTCCTTGTCCTGTTGATGGTGTATCTGTAAAGCTATTCATATTTCCTGGTATTGATCCAACCAAGTTTTCTGGCTTTATTATCTCTTCTGGGCTTAACATTCTTCCATCTGTTGGTTGTAATGTTCTATAGATATTATACCCTACTAACATTGGAGTGTCTGCTTGTGGCTTTATTTGCCTATCATCACTTCTATCTGCTTTCCTACTTTGTACTATACCTTTTCTATTAAACATTACCCCTACAGATGTATTTCCATCTGTATTTTTAACTATTAGTTTAACTATCGCTGTTTTTGTTATTATTCTCTTTATTGTTAAACTTCTTCCATTACTTCTTTGTTTTTTAGGTACTGTAAAGCGTGTTGCCTCATTATCAAATTGCAGTACAAATGTGTCAGTATCATTTATTATTAACATTGCTCCTGGTTTTATAAATGAGCCTGCTGCCTCTAAAAATACCGTTCCTGTTGTAAATATTGGGTTTTTAATTACTGGTAAGTTTGTCCCCATTGGTTGAGAGCCTCCGCTCATTTGTCCATTTCCAAAGAAACTTGTTACGCTGTAACTAAAATTATTACTTTCTCCTGTTGTACCATATCCATAAATCCTGTTGCATCTGCTGGCAATGTTGCTACTAAATTTTCAGGATCTACTATTAAATCTACATTTGGCATTGTTCCATCTTCTGGTTGTGGTACTCTATAAACATTAAATCCTGCTAATACTAAATCCCCTTCTGCTTTTGGCATTATTCCACGCTTTATATTTGCTATTTGACCTATTCCATTTGTTGTTAACTCTCCTGCTTTTACCCTCACATTTTGAGGTGGTAAAAGTTGATTAACTGGTGGTGGGTCAAATGTAACATTTACAAGCAATACTGGGTCTGGTGGTCTTGTTATTGTCCCATCTTTAATCTCTGTTGCATCTGCTGTTACATTCATTGGTGGAGCTATTACTCCATCTGGAACTGGGGTAAATCTTACTATTGTTTGTAGCACTGGGGTTGGTGTACTTGGTCGTTGTACGCTAAATTGTCCACTTCCTACATTTACTATATTTCCTGCTCTATCTCTTGCTCTCTAATCATTATTCTTACTGTAGAAGAGCTTAAGTCACCCGGTATATTCCAGATTACTTCTCTAAAAGTGTTATCCAACCTTCCAATATCTCCACTACTTGCACCAGTTGCATTTGGGTTAATAGATTTAGAAGTACTGCTAGTTGTTGCAATAAAAGATACAGTAAAATCACTTAGTGCATCATTATCTTCTGCATCATAGCGGATTCTTAATTGTCCTCCTGCTCTAAGTAATTCTCCTCCCATAGGAGCCGTAAACTTAACACTAGGGGCAATCATATCTATGCTACGTGCTGTAACTGGAATTCGTGTTATACCTGCATTACTACTAATAGTTATATTTCCAGTAACATCACCTAAACTACCAGGCTTAGGGCTAAATTGAACTTCAAAGCTAGTAGATTCATTAGCAGTAAGTCTAGTAGTACGAGGAGGAGTAAGTAGAGTAATATCATTACCGCTAATATCAGGGTTATTAAAGGTTAAATCTTGACCTCCAACATTACGAATAGTAATAGTACGTGTAGCCATTTCACCAATATTAACAGAGTCAAACTCAACTCTATTAACAGTTTGCAAGACAGCAGGAGGAACAGGAGGAGTAGACTCAATAATGGTAAGACTAGCAGTACCACCGCTAATAATGGCACCATTAGTAGCTTCAGAGAGACGAAGATTAACAATTTTATCTTGGCCCGGCTGACGATCATTAAAGATAGGAATATTAAAGGATTGGCTAACTGAACCAGGAGCAAAGGTTAAAGTGCCGCTAGTTTCCATATAATTAGAACCAGCACGAGCATTAGCACCAGCAGAGGTAGAAAAATTAACAGAAGCAGAAATATTGCCGCCATCCAAGCGGTTGACATTAATGGTGACAGCACCTCCAGTTTCATTCACTGAGTATGCAGTTTGAGAAAAAGCAAATCTTCCCGGACGTGGTGCATCTTTTTCTATAACATTTAAGGTAGCTGTAGTTAAATTTAGCTCTGCTCCTCCTGTAGGATTACCAAGAGAAAGCAGAATAGTTTTATTACTTTCTGAAACATTATCTGGAAGTGTTTGTACAGTAAAAGTCTTAGGTGACATATCACCATTGCCAAAAGTTATTGTTCCAGCAGAATTTACATAATCAACTCCTGACCTAGCTGTTCCATTTACAGTAGAGTAATTTACTGATACTGTTCCTACTCCTCCATTTGTTCTTACTACTGTTATTGTTGCTATACTTCCTTCTGTTACTGTAAAACTATTTACTGAAAATCCTATTCTTCCGGCTCCAGTATTAGCACCAACTGTTAAGGTATAAGTACGCCTACCAGTACATTGATTATTATCAATAGCTTGAACTGTAAAAGTAAAAGTTCCTTGACTAGTAGCTATACCTGAAATAAGACCGGTACGGCTCAAGGATAAGCCTATTGGAAGATTTCCTGAAACTAATGAAAAAGCATAACTTCCTGTTGGCGTTGCAGTTAATTGTTGTGAATAATTAATATTAAATGTTAAGTTTGGCAAAGCAGCAGGTAAAATACTAATAGATGGACAACCTGTTTGAAGTGCAAGCGTTATATTAGCTCCTCCAGTATTAGCTGTAACAAAATCTACACAACCATCAAAATTAAAATCCGCCGCAAAAACTTCTAACGGCCCTGTTCCTACAGAAACAGAACTTGTTAAAGTAAAATTACCAAGTCCATCCCCTAGTAAAATCGTAACTGTTGAAGTTAATTGATTAGGAACTAATAGATCAAGTTTTCCATCATTATTTATATCTGTTAAAACTGATTCACCTGGACTTGAACCAGCAGGAAAGTCAATTGTAGGAGCAAAACTCCCCAAACCATTTCCTAAGAGTACAGAAACAGTGCCAGAAAAATTTGCTGTAATTGCGTCTACATTACCATCACTATTTATATCTCTTAATATGACATGTCCTGGTGTTGTTCCAACAGCAAAACTAGCAGCACGACCAAAACTTCCTTTTCCATCAGCTAAAAAAACTGAAATACTAGCGGAATTTTCATTTGAAGCAACTAGGTCTAAATTTCCGTCTTTATTAAGATCATTGATAGCTACAAAGTTAGGGTTATTTTGTGTAGGAAGTGTCAAAGGAGAAGCAAATGACCCCATTGAGTTATTAATTAATACAGAAATTGTATTATCAAATATATTTGGTACTACTAAATCTAAATTTCCATCTTTATTTAAGTCTGCACTAGAAATTTCACGAGGGCCAGCACCAGAAAAAAATGATGTAGATGCCCCAAAACTTCCTGTTCCATCACCAAACAAAACAGCTACATTATTGGAAAACCTAGCAGCAACAGCCACATCCAAATTGCCATCTTTATTAAAATCTCCTGCTGTAACACCATTAACAGCACTTCCAGCGACAGGAAAGCTTGTGGCTGGGCCAAACCCTGTGCTAGTACCAAGCAAAATAGAGATAGAATTAACAACATTAGAAGAATCAGAATTAGCTACAACAATATCTAAATTTCCATCTTTGTTAAAATCTGCTAGTTCTCCAAAAAATGGTGATACACCTGCTGGAAAATTGGTTGTTGTAAATTGTAGTGCTGCAACGACAACGCTAGTTATATTACTTAAAAGAGAAAGATTATTAGAATTTTGATTAGAAACTATTAAGTCTACTTTTCCATCTTTATTAATATCATCTGTAATAATAGAATTTGGAGTTGTTCCAACTGAAAAATTCACAGCAGCGGCAAAAGTACCATTTCCATTACCTGCAAAAACCGACACTGTGTTTGGAATAGAATTTGTTATAGCTAAATCCTGTTTTCCATCTAAATTTAAGTCTGCGATAGCTACCTGAGTTGGGTTTGCTCCTGTTGTAATGTTAGTAACTGTAAAATTTCCTGTCCCATCACCTATTAAGATTGAACTACTAGCATTAGTTAAATTAGCTGTTACAAGATCCGTTTTTCCATCCTGATTTAAGTCACCTACTGTAACAGTAGCAGAATCTAAACCTGTTAAAGTATTAAGGGCTGGGCCAATTAGTCCCCCTGTTCCATTACCAAGAAGAGCCGAAACACTCCCTGCACGGCTTGAAGTAACAATATCTAATTTTAAGTCGTTGTTAACATCTGCAAAAATTACAAAATTAGGTTGGGCTAAAGGAGTAAAAATAGTTGGTGTTAAAGAAAAGCTTCCTAACCCATTTCCCATAAAAACGCTTACCGAACCAGCAATAGTTGCTACAACTAAATCTCTATTTCCATCTAGGTTAAAATCAGCAGAATCAATAGAAATACCTGCTGCGTTTGTGGCTATATTTGTTGGCCCAGTAAAAACACCTGGAACAGATGGGCTACCTTGAAAAAAAGAAACAAATGTAGAATTACGATTTACTACAACTAAATCTTCTAAACCATCACTGTTAAAATCTCCTATCGTAACTTGTCTAGGGCTTGCACCTGTAGGTAAATTAGTAGGTGTATTAAAAGTACCTGAGCTATTGCCAATAAAGATGGAAATGTTGTTAGCATTAAAGTTAGGTGTAACTAAATCTGTTATACCATCATTATTAAAATCTCCTTTTGATACAGAAAATGGATTTGTTCCAATACTAATATTAGTAGGTGGCCCAAAGTTTGGATTGTTAGAAGAACTAGTAGCTAAAGGTTGAATATCTATATTTTGGTGATTTAGTCGATTAGCTGAAATTTTTTGGATTGATATTATAAAAAAAATCAAAAAAATCACTAAAAAATACTTTTTATTTGTTTCTAAGATCACAGCTTTCCCCTATATTTTATTAGTATTATTAAAAATACGTGCGATATTTACATAATGTAACTATATATAAACATTACCAGTTACATTATATAATAACAAAAACAACAAAAATAACAGAAATTTCGCTTTTATCAACCAAAGGCTGATAAATAAAAGCAAAAAATATAAACCAAAGTATTGATTAAATAACGTTTTTCAGCAAGTTGTTGAACTTTAGGCATGCTTTTAAGAGTTAGGCATTATATTAATATTTTTTAGGTAAAAACCAATAAAATGGCTTGTTTTTAAACACGTTTTCGTATACCTTAAAAGGTAATTTATGCAATTATTTTTCTTTATTTTAAGTATGTTAATTTTTCGATAATGTATAGTTATAATAAAATGCTTTAAGGAGGTTAATAGTATTAAGTAATTGCAATACTATTAAAAAGTTCTATGAAAAACACCTATAAAACCACTACAATTATATTAATTTTCACTTTAATAATTGGTATATTTTTTATCACTACCTCAACTGAAGCACAGCAAGAAAACCCTACCAAGTACACTACGGATCTTTACTTACTAAATAAAGAAAATAAAAATTTTTCAGCTAAAGAGTTAGAAGCAAATACTGAGTTTGATATGATGGCATCAACCATTGAGCCAGAACCCTTAGCTGAATGTTTAACTGTCAAAGGTGTATTAGGTGAAGGTAGTCGTTCAGTCCCTTTTAGTTCTGGTGCGCAAAAAAATCGCATTTTTCGTGATGGAATTCCAACAAATTGTGGTAGAGGTAAGGTCTTTCCTGGCACATTGCCTGGCAGTTTTAAGTATGACTCTTATCGTTTTGAAAATAGTGCTAGTGAAGATCGTTGTGTAACAGTAAGACTAAATCGCGGTTCTTGTAGAAGTGCTAGCATTTTTGCTACTGCTTATGTAGGTTGCTTCAATCCTAATAATATTGCTCAAAATTATGTAGCTGATTCTGGTACAAGTTCAACCAATCAAACCTTTTCTTTTAATATTCCTGCAAAATCTAAGTTTGTAGTAGTAGTTTCTAGTATTATTACTGGTGACACTTCTTGTAATGATTACAGCTTTAGTATGGCAGGAATGGAAGATTGTGGTAATCCTGACCTTAATTTAGCTTGTACTAAGGGGCCATCACTTGAACATAATGCAATATTTTTTACTGATACAGCTAATAATAGAATTCAAAAATCGACTGATGAAGGGCTAACTTGGGCAACTGTAGGAGCAGGAGAAGGAGATGCAGCAGGGCATTTTAATGGCCCCCGTGGTATTGCTACTAGTGCTAATGGTCAAGTAATCTTTGTTGCTGATACAGGCAATCATCGGGTTCAACGTACTATAGATGGCGGACAAACTTGGGTAGTAATGGCTGGTACAGGTACTTTATCAACTCAACTTAGAAGCCCACAAGCATTAGCTTATGACGAAAACCAAGATATTCTTTATATTGCTGATACTGGCAATAGTCGAATTCTTAAAATGACGGATGCTACAACAAAACCTATCTTGTCTGTTTTTGCTGGTTCTACTTCAGGTCGAGCATTAGGGCAATTTTTAAGACCTAGTGGTATTGCAGTTGATTCTATTGGCCGAGTTTATGTTGCTGATACTGGTAATAATCGTATTCAGCTTTCTACTACAGGAATGGCCGGCGGTTGGGTACTTTTTGCTGGTGCTTCTTCTGGATCTAGTTTAGGTAAAGTAGATGCACCTGTAGGAATTTTTATTGACTCCTTAAATCGGGTTTATATTGCTGACACTGGCAATAATCGGGTTCAAATTAACAAAGATGGTAGTTTAAATGGTTGGTCACTTTTTATGGGAGAAGGTACAGTACTTGGAACAGTTAATGCACCTGAAGGTATTGTGCTTTCTGATATTGGCAACGTTTTTGTTAGCGACACGCTAAATAACAGAATCCAAAGAAGATCTATACTAGGCGGTACTACGCTAGAAGTTGTTTCTCCAGGATTTGACGTAGGCGAATCAAATTCCCCTACTAGTGTTAGATAAGATTTAGATAAACTAAAAGTTTGCTTAAAAAAAAAAAGAGGCTCTTCCAAAGCCTCTTTTTTATTTTTAGATTGATGGTTTATTATTTGATAACTATTCTATGGGTTAGTCTACAAAAAATAATATTTTTATGCGACGCAAGTTCTATCTATCTTTATTAACAATAATATTTTTGTTATGTTGTTCTGCATCACCAGCATTAGCAGCAGGTGGAGCGGGACAAAGACCTATTCAGGAAGTATTGTTATTGTTAGGAATCGTTGCTGTTGCTTATTTAGTTAGTCATTTATTGGTAAATCAAGTAGCAAAAAGATTTGGTTTTATTAGTGGAGTAGAATTTATTTTACTTGGGGCAATTATTGGCCCTGGGCTAGGACTATTAAACCCTGAAATAGTAGAGCGTTTTAGGCTTGCTATATTTTTAGCAACAGGCTCGCTTGGATTATTGGTTGGTTTAGAAATAGATTTTAAGAATTTATTAAAAAATTTAGATTTATTAAAAACTGCTCTACTAATTTCAATTACAACTTTATCAATAGTAGTTGGACTACCAACTTTAATTATTTATCAATTAAAACTAGATATTCCTTTATGGATGCCAATAATTCTTTGTGCTGGTGCAAATTCTCTAGTTATTGATGCTAGTGGGCTAGATGCAATGAGTTCTTTTCTTAAAGCTAAGGGAACGGCTTCAGATCTAGCAATAAAAATTACTCAGTTAAATTCTTCGTTATCAATAATTTGTTTTGGTCTTATATTTTGTTTTTATAACCCTGGGACTAGTCAAACAACAGCTAATTTTACCTTTGGTCACTGGTTATTAATTCACTTATCATTAGGCTTAATACTTGGTCTAATATTTAGCACATTTTTACGTAAAGATTTTAAGGATGAAAAACTTTTAACTATAGTTTTAGGGGTAGTAGTTTTTTCTAGCGGACTAGCATCATATTTAAGGTTATCTCCAATATTTGTTAATTTTATTCTAGGAGTAACTCTTATAAATACTTGTCGTAATGGAAACCAAGTTGAAATGATGTTGGCTTCATTGCAAAGACCTTTTTATATAATGTTATTCTTTTTTGCTGGGCTTAGTTGGGTATTTATTGCTCCTTGGTGGGCATATCTTTTATTTATTCCTTTTTTATTATTAAGACGTTTGGGTCACACTTTAGGAGTTTTCCTAGCCTTACATAATTCTCCATTATCTGGACGCTTACCAGGACTAGAAAGAGCAATGTTGTCTATGGGCGGTTTAAGTATTGCCATGACACTAAATTTTGCTGCATTGTATAAGACACTAACTTTAACTCCTTTAATATATTCAACATTACTAATTAGCATTATTTTAAGTGAAGTTTTTGCCCCAGCCAAAATGCGTGCTTGGTTAATTGATGCGGCTGATATTCCAACAAAACGCGACTAGTAATATAACTTAGGACTATTAAAAAGATGTGGCAAGTAATTACTATATTAATAATGTTTGGATTAATGTTAGGCTTACGTTTGCTTGGCATTAGTTCTTTTACTGGTGAGTTTCGACCAGAAACATTAGTAGTAACAGGTTTTATTATTGTTACTGCCTTTACTATGGGAGAATTATTAAAGCGTATAGGCTTGCCTTCTCTATTAGGTTATATTGTTACAGGTATAATTTTTGGGCCAAACTTTGCTTCTCTTATATTTAATTCTTCCAATAAAGCCCTTTTTAGTCAGGATGTAACAAATGATTTAGCTTTAATTAGTGTGTTAACTGTTGGAATTATTGGTACTATGGGCGGTGGTGAATTAAAAATCTCTGAACTAAAAACTAATCTACGTACTATTATTGCAATTGTTATTATATTAGTTCCATCCATACTTATATTAGTAACAGGTCTTATATTAGGACTTTCTTATCTAGCTCCAAATATAATTGTTTTTCTTAAAAATGAGCCTTTAACAAGTAGAATAGCTGCTGCTTTATTATTTAGTATTTTCACTATTGGCATGAGTCCTTCTGTTACTCTAGCAGTAATTCAAGATTTACGTGCAAAAGGGCTTTTTACTTCTTTAGTATTAGGTATTGTTGTTGTAGCAGATTTAGCTTTAGTAGCATTATTTTTAGTTGGTATGGCTTTATCAAAACTAATGATAAGACCTGAAGGCATTGATTTAGCAGCCTTTTTAGCAGCTTTGCCAGCTATCCTAGCAGAATTTGGCTGGTCATTAGTCTTAGGTGTAATTATAGGTATCGTCTTTATTCTTTACCTTCGTTTTATTAACAGAGAAAAACTTCTTTTACTATTCTAATTATATTTGCTGGTTCTTATGCCTCTTCACTTTTACACGCTGAAACATTACTAGTATTTTTAACAGCAGGTTTTTGTGTTCAAAATTTTTCTAAACATGGTCATACAATGATTCATGCTTTAGAAAGTATTGGTTTACCTGTTTTTGTTATCTATTTTACAGTTGAAGCATTAAAACTAGATATAAAAGCTGTTGCTGCATATGTTCCATTAACAATAATTCTGGTAAGCTTACGTTGTATTACTTATTATTTTAGTATTAGTTTAGCTAACAAATTAGCTAAACCTCCAGAAAATTTTCAGCAATATTTATGGATGTGTTTTTTCCCAAAAGGTGGTATAGATCTGGTTTTAGCTGCTATAGTAGCTAGTAATATTCCTTCCTGGGGGCAACAATTCCAAACCGTAACTTTAGCAACTATATTAATTTATATTATAGGTGGGCCACTACTCCTTAAATTTGCCTTAGACCGTGCTGGAGAAACTGAAGAAGCCCGTAAAAAAGGTTCAGAAGAAGTTGCTGAACTTGATAAAGTTTTAGAAAATAGTTATTCATCTGAGCCAACAGAAACAACTTTTTCACTGACAAATATTGAAAATAAAGAACTAAAAGAAAAATTACTAAACCTGCGTCAAGAATTTATTGATATTCACCAAAGAAAAGTTTCAGATCCAATTAATCAACTTGCTGCAAAACTAAGAAATACTATTGGCAAAATTGAAGAAATCAATAACTCAACATTTCAGAAGCTAGAAAAAATTATTCAAGACTCTAGTTATCTTGATGAAATAGCTCAAGCTGGTGCTATTAGGGATTTACAAGTTACTTGGCGTTTAGAAATTCAAGATAAAATAGACTTTTTAGCACTACTTGAACCCCTTGCAATTAATACAGTTTCAACAAAAGAAATTTTAGCTCAACTACGTGGACGACTTTCTTTTGAAGAAAATATCCAAATTGCTAAAGCTAATAAGTTCTTTCAAATCAATACTACTGACCGTTTTTATGTACGAATTATCAAAAGATTACGTAAAATAAGACAAATTATACTTAGGCATCCTGGATATCGCAGTATTGCTATGGGGCGTTTATGGCGTTACTATGTTGAGCTTTTTCTGCCAATTTATCTAGCTACAGGTGTAGCTAATACTTCTAGGCATAATGAAAAGCTGTGGTATTTATTAGGTTATTACTTAAAACAATTTGATATGTTATTTGAAAATATTGTTGGTACTTTAGAAAAACAATTATTTTCTGAAGCAAAAAAAGTTGAAACAAGTAAAAACTTTGAAATTCAATCCAACAATTCAGCAGAAAAGTCTTTATCACCTGATAAAAAACTATTAACTTCCTCTCCAATAGCTTTATTTCAACAAGGAAAAAGCGAACTACAAACACAATCAAGGATAATTCAAGATAGTTTAACTATTGCTATTAAAGCTAAATATGACCATTACACTTGGAGTTTACAAAAAACTTTAGAAAACTTTTTTAATGCTGTAGAAAAAGCTGGAACGGTAGAATTGCCTGCATTTCGTTATCGTCCATCTAAAGAATTTGACCGCGCTCAAAGAGCAGAAAACCATTTAATTGATATATTAAAACGTGAGCAATCAATAGTTTATGGTTATCGTAGCTGGCTTATATTTAATCAAACTTTAGTAATATTTCGTCAAGAATTTCTTGATTATCAAAAAAATATAATTGTCACGCTTAATCAACATTTAGAAAAATCTTGTCATCATCAAATTTCATTGTTAAAGAAGCAATTTTTAACAGAAATTAATCGATTAGGTACAAAACCAGAAGATACTAATATTTCATATAATTGGAAGGAATTAGCTAATAAATTACTTTCACAAATTAATCAAACACAACACAAAATTGAACAATCTATTGTGACAGTAAAAGCAGAGCTTGCTCGTAATTTACTAGCTGAAATAGAGGATCGAATCTATAAATTTGCTGATGAGCTAGAGTTTTTAGGGCAAGATCCAAATCAATTAATTTCCGAAACTTCTAATCCAAAAACTTTAAATATTGCTCTACGTCAATGGTTTATAACAGAACTTGCACGAGAAATTGCACTTAGACTTATTGAACTAAGTGAGCGAATGGAGAAACTACTAGAAGATAGCTTGACACAACTTCATCATATTGAGCAGGTAATTAATTTTAACTTCCGAAGTATACATAAAGATACTAGTTCGCAAACAATTAACAATATTGTAGATACATTAAAACGTGTTGAACATATTGCTGAGCAGCTTTGTAATTCTTTAGAAAAAAACACTAGTCAATTAAGAGCATGGATTTATAGTGAAACTGACTCATTATTTCTTAATACAACTAAACCTTTTCTTCAACATCGCCTAACAGATATACAAAATATAGTTTCTCAACGTAGACAACAAATTGCTAATATCACCAATCAAGCCAATACCTTAGAGCCAATAAAAAATGTCACAAAATCATTTGTAAGTCAATTTACTCCTATTTATGGTCAAGTGACCAAAGACTTACAATCTATCCTTAATCAATCTGCTAAATCATCAAATAATGCTAAATTAAAACTACTAAGCTCTGAAACAAGTTCACAAGTACCAGCCTCTTATAGCCGGATGTTTACACCAACACTTTTGGATATCCCAGACTTTTATGTTTCACGTCCAGAATTAGAGGCTAAATGTCTAATTGCAATCGAGCAATGGTTAGCAGAACGTCCAACTTCAATCTTACTTTATGGTGATCGTGGTGTAGGCAAAAATACTCTTTTACAACATTTGCTGCATAATAATTTAGAGCAACTACAAAGCCAATTGGCTAGAAGACACCCACTTCACATAATCCGTCTAAGTGAAGAAGTAGAAAATGAATCACAACTAGCTATTCAGTTAACACAAAAAATTAACTAGTGAAATTTTTTATAACTTAAATAGTGTTGAGCAATATTTACAAAATCTTGAAGATAGACAAATTATTGTTATAGAAAATGGAAATAAATTATTTCTGCGTACCAGTAAAGGCATTGACCTATGTAGAAGCTTTTTACAAATGATGTCAGCGACTTCAGATAAAATACTATGGGTCATAATTCTTAGTGAACCTGCTGCAACATTGCTTAATAATACAATTAAATTATTTGACTTTTTTACTCAGGTCTTCAAAGTTGAACCTATGGACAGTGTTGCAATTGAAAAAGTAATCCGAAATCGGCATTGGTTAAGCGGTTTTAAGTTAGATTTTCCAACAGCAAAATTTAATATTATTGAAAGGTTGCAACATCCTATTAGCACTTCTAATGCACTTAAAGATCCTGCACAAGAGTTTTTTAGACGTTTATATAAATTTAGTGAGGGTTATCCCCTTTTAGCATTACTTTATTGGTCACAAGCAGTAGAACTTCACCCTGTTGATAGCAAAACAACTATTCAAGTTAATACTTTACCTGATCGAGAAGTAGATTTAACATCTGAACTTTCAACAAACAAAAAATTGCTTTTAACCTGTTTAATTCAACATGGGTCTTTATCAATTGAGCAATTAGGCGAAATACTTCTTTGGCATAAAACGGAAATAGAAAAAGAAATTTATCATTTGGTTAGATTCCAATTTGTAGAGAAAATTTCTAGCACTCCTCAAAGATATGAAATAAAGACTTTAATTGAACCAATAATTACTAAAGAGCTACGAGCAGCAGTTATATGTTTTGCTTTTTTTAATTTTAGTTATTATTTTGTTAAATATGGGACTCTTAAATAATTTATTTGCTGGCTTGCTTTTAGCTTTAGAAGATCGTCTGCAAGTAGGTCAATATATTGCAATTAATGAAATATCTGGCATAGTTGAATCATTTCAATTAACTTTTGTAAGAGTTAAAACATTAAATCAAACCATTTGCGAGATTCCAAACACAACATTTTTTAATAAAATTCTCCTTAACCAAGACCAAAAAACTCATGGTGCAGTTTGTGAGATTACTTTAGTAATCCCTTTTAACTTACCAATTAATCAAGCAAAAGAGTTAGCTTATCAAGCAGCAAGTCTTAATGCTTTTGCTTGTCCTTATAATAAAGCTGAAATTTTTTTATTACCCAACAATCTAATTTCTGAACCTCCAAAAATTTTAATTAGAGGTTATGCCTTTGACCCTACTTATAAAGAACATTTTACTAGTGAACTGATTGGCCGACTTTATGAGAATTTCCAGAAAAATTCTCAGCCTAAACGACATAGTATAATAACTGAATAAGCAAAAGATTTAATTATTGCAATATTTTTGATTAAAAAAATTATTCTTTTTTAACAGAAAAAATGTAAGGCTTAGGCCACCACTCGCGTAAGTAATTTCTAACGTATGAATATTGTTATTAAATTTTTTTGAAGGGATTTCTACAATCAAAAAACCTTTAGCTTGTTTAATAGAATTTTTTAAGCTACTTGGTTGCCAAGAAATATCATCGCCATGTTTTAAAACTACTTTATTTACTTCAGATAAAGTGTATAAAGTTTTAATTTTTAACTGAACTAGTTGTTCAGTTTTTGCTGAAAGTTTAAGAACTTTGGTTTCTCCACCAGCAATAGAACGGTTTCCGCCTTGGTCTAATTCAAAACTCACTAAAGGTAATTTTGGTAAGTAATTTTTAGCAAGCTGCTGCTTAAGATCATCTATTTGCTTTTCAAGATCGGTAACTTTTTCTTGAGTTTTTGAAGCATTTTCTTGCTCTGATTTAATTTTTTCAATTAGTGCAAGATTTTCTTCTTGATATTGTTGTTTTTCAATTGATAGTTGGTTTTGCTGCTTTTCAATGAGTTGTTTTAATCGTTGTTGCTCGAAAATTGCCCAAGTTAAAGCTAATAAAAAAGCAAGGATGGTTGATGTTGCAAAAACAACCCGCCAAGTCGAGTTAAATAAAGTAAATGGTGAAGTAAAAGTTTTCCACCATGAAATAGATAAGTTAGGAGACTCAATTTCTTTAGACTCAGTTTTAGAATCTGTTATTTTAGCAATATGTAAAGCAAGAGCTTGAGCAATTTCTACACGTTTGCGTAAACCTGGACTAGCTTTAAGATATTTTTCAAATTTCTTTTGTTCTTCTAATGAAAGCTGCTTTTTTATATAAGCATCAATTAAATCATTTTGTGTTGCTTCAAATTGCAAATATTTTTCATCATCAGCAAAAAACTCTTCTTCCAACCTAATTTCTTCTTCTTTGGATAGATCACCAAGAAAATAAGAATTTAACCGATCTTTCATGGATTTCCTTTATAATTTACTATTTCCAAAAGAGTTTAAGCTAACTACCATTTTAATTTGTTTAACAAAATAGACATTATCAACAATTTTTAAAATAAATCGATAACGCCTTGCTGCTGACTAATAAGATACTCTTTATATTCTTAATGCCTAATAGCTATATTTAAGTGTTAGAAGAAAAGAAGTATATGATTGATTTTATTAATTTTTAAACTTTATTTCTATTTTGTTGCTCTAAACAATTACTAATACATTTTTCTAATTTTGAACGAATACGAGTAATTCGATTTCGCAAAGTAGTTATGTCTATCCCTAACCTTTGACTTAAGGACAACCGGCCATCTATTTTTGTTGAATTTTTATCTTGATGATATTCGATAAATATCTGGTAACTTTCTCTAGGCAGTTGCTCTAAACAAGACGCTAGACATTTTAACATTTGCTCTTTTTTTAATTCTTCTGTTTGTTCTTGTTCAATGCTTACTGGGTTAATGCTAGGGTGTTTTGTTAAAGGAAGTTCATCTAGGGGTTCTACAATTTCTTTCCTATCACGCCAATATTCCATTAATACAAAGCGTGCAACCCCTCTAACATATTCATAAGGTTGTTGAGTTTCGATTTTGGTTCCATTTAATAGTTTTTGTCCAACACGTAAAAAGACTACATCTGCACAATCCTCAGAATCTAAACAACCTTGGCTTTGAAAATAGTAAATAATTTTTTTTCTTAGCTCTAAATAAGTCTTTTCTGCTAACTCTAAGTCTGGATTTAACCAATTTAGTAGCAACTTAAGTGCATCAGGGTGTGAGTCTATTTCTAAAATTTTTGAAAACAAATCTGCCAATATAATATATTTCCTTAAAAGTCAGTAAGGCATCAGCACTATAGGAAAATCTATTTATCATAGAAACATTTATTTTCATATCCTGGTTAGCAAAATTTAATAACTAACCTTCGTTAGTTATTAAATTTTATTAACTAATAATTATTTCCATTCTCCTTGTAACTGAAATGCCGCCCAATAAAAAGGAAATTGAAGATCTTTATCTTGAAGTAGCTCAAGTTGAGCTAAACGCAAGGCATGAGCAGGTGTTTTATTTTCTAGGAAAATTTTTTGGTAGAGTTTTTCCATTAATTGCGATGTTGCTCGATCATTTACTTTCCATAAACTAGATAATACTCTTGATGTACCAGCACACATAAAACCGCCTGTTAAACCAATAATTCCATCCCCTTCTAAATCTTTACCTAAAGCCGATTCACAAGAACTTAATGTTACTAAATCAGCATCTAATTTAAGTTTATAGATTTCATGCAAAGCAAGAAAACCATTTTGCAATTCTTTGTTTTCATCTACTAGAGATAAAACTAAGCCTGATAGCTCTGGCGATACACTGTTAATAAGCCCATGAGTAGCAAAATGTATAAAACGATATAAGCTTAAGTCTTCTTTCAAAAAATTGTCTTTACTTGCTTTAAAATCTAACAATAACTTTTGTTCATTTTTAGGCACTAACTTAGAAATTTCTGTAGCTTCTTTGGATGAATATAGCAAACGTTCAAAATTGGATCTAAGGGTAGAATTAAGTTTTGTTTGATTTCTATTAGGCTTATTAGCCTCATTACTTGCAAATAAACTAACTCTATCATCATCCTGAGTAAATACAGGATCAGCAACAACTAAGGTCTTTAAAGTCTTTTGATTGCTAACTCGCTGTCTCAATAAAACCATAATGTTAGCTGCTGGTAAGCTAACGATTTCATTATTTTGAATCAATGGAATGTGCAAGTTATTTTTCTTATGGTTTTTGTTAGCAGTAGGAATAGGTAAAGCTCCAAAAGGAATATATTGCAAACTATAATGAGGTACAACTATTAAGCGTTTTTTTTGAAACTGTTCAAAGTTTGGAAAAATTACTTTGCTTAACTTAGCTGCTACTTGCCAATAAGCTTTAGGATTTTCAGGATTTTCCTTAGAAATAATGTTGTATACATCAGTAGTAAGTTTTTTTATTTCTTCACGCTTAGGAAGTTTATAAGTTTTTATAGATGTTTGAGTTATTGCCCAAAGATAACTTTCATTAGTACCTAAAAAATACTCTAAAAGTAGGCTTTCTGAATCAAGAACCTGTTTTTGAAGTGTATCTATTTCTAATGGTTGAGGTTGTATTAAAGTAGCATACTTAGGACTTTGTTGTCTAATTTCTGTCAAAACCTCTCTTAAATTTCTTAGAGTCTCTTCTTGTTTTATTTTTATTTCTTGAATCTTTGTTGATGAAGTTTCAGTTCCTCTTGCACTCTCACTTTTTAATAATGTAATTAATTCATTTTGTTGTTTACTAAGTTGGTTTTGTAAATTTTGCTCTTTATCAAGTATTTTTGAAGAAACTCCTTCTTTAATATCAACACCAGATTCTATTAATAAATCTAAAAAAGCTTTTGCTCGTGCCTGTTCACTAGCTCTAAAAGCTTGAATGTCATAACCAGCATTTGGTTCTTTTAAATGCTGATTCATTAATAAAGTAATATAAAGCTCATATCCGTTTTGTAGTGTTTCGTTGTAAGCTAAACGGAATTCAAAATTGATTATATTACTACGAATAAAAGTAAATATTCGAATAGCATGTTCAATGTCTGTTTGAGCGTCTTTAAAATTACCTGTTTGGAATTTAAGATCTGCTAATTCATAAAAAGTATTAGCTATCCAAGTAATTCTTTCTGTAGTTTGCAATCGCTCTAAGGCTTTATTCAAGTATTCAAAAGCTTTTGAAATATCCGCATCTTTATCTTTGGAGTTGTTTTTTGGCCGGTTTTTGTAAACTTGTCCAATTAACAACAAATTATGTCCTTCTTCGGCCTTAACATTGTTTTGAAATATTTCTAAAGCTTGCTGTAAACAATCTAAAGCTTTTGAGTAGTCTTTAGTATTTGCATATAAACATCCAAGATTTTTTAGTGACTTAGCTTTTGTTAAAATATCAAATGTGTTCTTAGCAATTGATTGTTGATAAAAACTTTTTGCCTCTGCAATATTATTTAAGTAGAAATTTGCTGCACCTAAGTTATTTAGCACAGCAACTTCTGAATTTTTTGCGTCTTGATCCCCACTTTTTTGGTGAATTAAGAGAGCTTCAGTATATAGCTCTATAGCTTTCTTAATATCACCAAAAGACAAATAACAATTAGCTAAATTATTAAGTGGCCGTGCAGTCGCAGCAGCTATTTTTACAGATTTTCCTATTTCATATGCTTTTTTAAATCTATCAAAAGCTTCTTGAAACCGCCCTTGCTCATAATAAAGTTCCCCTAAATTATTGTGGCTACCAGATTCAAAAGTTGCTTTTGCAATAAGGTCATCTAAATCAGCTGCTACAATTAAAACCTTTTTATAATATTCTTCTGCTTTTATAACATTTCCTAAACGCTTATGAATTATTCCCATCTCATTTAATGCTTCTGCTTCAAGTGGCTTGTTTTCGGAGGCTTTGCAATGTGGTAGAGCTTTTTCAAAGTATTCAAGTGCAACTAAAGGATCTCCTTGTTGGTGTGCTTGAGCTAGTATTTCTTCAGCCAAAAGTTTTTCAGACACAAAAGTTTTGTCTTTTAAGGAAGCTTTCCTTAGTTGCTTTAGCTGAATTTCATATTCTCCTGCTAGACTATTAGCAACTACTGTAACTTTATAAGTTCCTGCAAATTTAGTAATTATTTCTAGATTTTCTATTCCTCTTTCACCATAAAGATTATCAGCCCCAGCAATTTTATTGCCTTGAAAATCAATTAAATCAACTGCTACATCAATTCCTTTTTGTTCAAGGAGGACTTGCAAATATTGATCTTCCATCACGTCTATTTGATAGTAATGAATCTCCCCTTCTTTTATTTGTCGATTAATAGGTTTATTAATTTCTAGCGGAATATTTTCTAATGAAGCCTGTTGAACAATAATAGGCAATTTAACTAAAGAATGATTCATAGCCTTAACTTTGGCATCTTGATTAAAAATTGCAACTATGCAAACAACTAATAGAACAACCAAAAATAAAATGTATTTCTTATAAGAAAATAATCGTAAACTATAATATAAGCGAGTAAGCATTATAACTCCCATAAAAATTCTTAAGTTAAAAATATTTAAAAGATGTTTTGATTTGTTGAGATATTTTTTAAAAACTTATAATTACAAAAATATTCTAGTAATCTAACCTAATTTTCCAGGTTTAGGTTATAACTCATTAACCACACATAGCCCTTTAATTTCTGAATAACTAGATTGGCCTTTACTTCTACAAAGTGTTGTTGGTATTGGATAATGCTTGTTGGTATTTTTTAAAACACGTTGGTTTGATGCTTTAGTTATTTCTATTTACTAGTGGCAGTTTCTAAAAAGTGTATGCCCAAAAGCAGTAGAATTACCCCAAATTTATTTGGGTGTTGAAAAAGGTTTGCTTTGAATTTTTAGAGAATTTTACTTTCTAACACTTAAAAGTAAATTGGAGAGTTTAAGAGTTGTTTAGCTTTGTTTAGAAGGTCTAGATTTTTAGCAAAGGAATTGACTCTCTTAGTCAATTCCTTTGCTTTTAAGCTCTTAAAGAATACTACGCATTAGCAACTAAGCTTCTTAACACATAAGGTAATATACCACCATGTTGGTAGTATTCAACTTCTATACCAGTATCTATTCTTAATGTTAACGGTACTTCTTGACTTTCTCCATTAGCACGATGTATTACTAAAGTAACATCTTGCTGTGGTCTTGGAGTAGGTTCAAGACCTAAAATATCAAAAGTCTCTGTTCCATCAAGGTTTAGACTTTGTGCAGTTGTACCTTCCTTAAACTGACAAGGTAGGACTCCCATTCCTACTAAATTACTTCGGTGAATACGCTCAAAACTTTGTGCAACTACAACATTAACGCCTAGCAATCTAGTTCCCTTTGCTGCCCAATCGCGCGAACTACCTGTTCCATATTCTTGACCAGCAAAAATAATTAATGGTGTTTTACTAGCTTGATATTTCATTGAGGCATCATAAATGCTCATTTGCTCATTAGCAGGCTGATAAACAGTTACTCCTCCTTCTGTACCTGCAGCATTAAATTTTTAATTCTAACATTAGCAAAAGTTCCTCTAACCATTACTCGATCATTACCACGACGCGAACCATAGCTATTAAAATCTTCTACTGTTACGCCTTTTTCTTGTAAATAAATACCTGCTGGAGAGGTTTTCTTTATTGAACCTGCTGGGCTAATGTGGTCTGTAGTTACTGAATCACCAAAAATTGCTAGTGGACGTGCGCCTTTAATATCAGCAAAAGTTCCTGCTTCTAGGCTAAAGTTTTCAAAAAACGGAGGTTGTTGTATATAAGTAGATTCTTCGTCCCACTCATAAACATCGCCAACACTACTTGGTATTTCATCCCAAAGTGGGTTGTCATCTGTAAAGTTAGAATATAAACGGCGGAAAGTTTCAGCATCCATTGCACTTGCTAGCACTTCTTTAAGCTCATCTGATGACGGCCAAATATCTCTTAAATAAACATCTTCCCCGTTTTTGCCCTTTCCTAAAGGCTCATTGTTCATATCTATATTGACATGACCTGCTAAAGCAAATGCTACTACTAACGGAGGACTCATTAAGAAATTAGCTTTAATATTTTGATGAACCCGCGCTTCAAAATTACGGTTGCCGCTTAAAACGCTAGCAGCAATTAAGTCATTTTTAACAATTGTTTCCTCAACATCTGCATCAAGTGGGCCTGAATTACCAATGCAAGTTGTACAACCATAACCAACTACATAAAAACCAAGTTGGTCTAAATAGCCTTGTAAATTGGTTTTAGCCAAATAATCTGTTACAACTCTTGAACCAGGGCCTAAAGAAGTTTTTACATGCGCTGGAACGCTTAAGCCTTTCTCTACAGCCTTTTTAGCTAATAGTCCTGCTGCTAGCATTACGCTTGGGTTAGAAGTATTAGTACAAGAAGTAATTGCAGCAATTAAAACATCTCCATGACCAAGTTCTACTGCTTTGTCGTTAGCACGAGTTTTAACTGTAGAAGTTAGCATTGGTAAGCTAGTTGTCTTAAATTCAACTCCTACACGTTTATTAAGTTCTTCTGATGATTTGTTATAACCATTTTGATTAACAGGTTTTTGGAACAAGTCAACAAATTTAGATTTTACTTCACCTAAATTAATGCGGTCTTGAGGACGTTTTGGCCCGGCAATTCCTGGTTGAACATCAGCTAAATCTAGTTCTAAGACGCTGCTATAATCACATTGACCTTTTGCAGGCATTCCAAACATCTCTTGTGCTTTGAAATAGTTACGAAAAGCTGATACTTGATCATCAGTTCGACCAGTAGCTTTTAAGTAATTACAACTTTCTTCATCAACTGGGAAAAAGCCCATTGTCGCACCATATTCAGGGGCCATATTTGCGACTGTAGCCCGGTCAGGAAGTGAAAGCGAGGCTGCACCTTCTCCAAAATACTCTACAAACTTACCTACTACCTTGGCTTTTCTTAACATTTCTGTGCAATGTAAAACTAAATCTGTTGCTGTAACACCTTCGCGTAATTTTCCAGTCATATGAAAACCAACAACATCAGGAGTTAAGAAATAAACAGGTTGTCCAAGCATCCCTGCTTCGGCTTCAATACCACCAACACCCCAAGCAACTATGCCTAAACCATTAATCATTGTTGTATGAGAATCTGTTCCTACTAAAGTATCAGGATAATAAACTCCATCTTTTTGCAGTACACCTTTAGCTAAATATTCTAAATTTACTTGATGAACAATACCTATACCTGGGGGTACAACCTTAAAGCTTTCAAAAGCTTGCATCCCCCATTTTAGAAATTGATAACGTAAGCGATTACGTTCAAACTCTATTTCCATATTAAGTTTTAATGAATCACTTTGATTAGAAACATTAACTTGTACTGAGTGATCTACAACTAAATCTACTGGAACTAAAGGTTCAATAATTTTTGGGTTTTTACCTAATTTATCTACAGCAGAGCGCATTGCTGCCAAATCTACTAGTAGTGGAACGCCAGTAAAATCTTGTAAAACAATTCTTGCTACAACAAAGGGGATCTCTTCTGTTCTTTCTGCGTTAGCTTGCCAGTTTGATAGAGTTTTTACATCAACCTCACGAATTTTCTTTCCATCATAATTACGTAAAACTGACTCTAGCACAATACGAATACTAACCGGCAATCTACTCATATTACCAACACCTTCTTTTTCTAGTTGTGGTAGAGAGTAATATTTGGCTGTTTGCCCATTGCCAAGATCAAAAGTTTGTAAAGTATTAAAAAGATTATGCATATTGATTCCGTCCATTTACCTCAAGATTTAGCTATTTCTTTTAATGGTTAATTAGCAAAAAACATCTTAACTATTTGATAGCGAAACAGTTTAATTGCCTTTTAGCAATGCGTCAAGCTAGCTCACAATATTTCAGCCTAGCTTTTTAGAGCTAACTGCTGTCTTACCAAGAAAATTAGTTTAGATTAGGTTGACTCCATCTTTTAATCAGCATTTAATCAAATATTGTAAGAATTTCCAATTATTCAAAAATTAAAAAATCTATGTCTTTTTTTAAATTAACTTCAACAGATCGTCATGAAATTTTTGTCCATCAATGGCAAATAGACAAACCAAATAAATTACTAGTCATTGCTCATAGTATGGCCGAACATGGAGCGCGTTACGCAACACTAGCAAAATTTCTTAATAATTATGGAATATCTGTCTATGCTATAGATCATCGAGGACATGGAAAATCAACTCGTAATGAAACCGATATTGGACATTTTAGTAAAAATGAAAACGGGTGGGAAAAAGTGGTTGAAGACTTAAATACTGTAGTAAATCATCTTCAAATGCTTAATCCAAATATTCCATTAATTTTATTTGGTCATTCAATGGGATCATTTATTAGCCTTGGTTTTTCAATACGTTATGGAAATAAACTTAAAGCTTTGATACTTTCTGGTAGTAATTCTTCCCCAATTTTACTTTATAAGCTTGCACGTTTTTTTACACAAATTGAAATTTGGCGACAAGGTAGCGAGGGTAAAAGCAGTTTGCTTGAATTTCTTTCTTTTGGTTCATTTAATAAAAAATTTGAGCCTGCACGAACAAAATTTGACTGGCTTAGTCGGGATCCTCAGCAAGTGGACATTTATATCAATGATCCTTATTGCGGTTTTAAGATAAGCAATAAATCATGGATGGATTTATTAGGCGGACTTATAGAAATTTCTGAACGTCCAAAACTAGCACTTATTCCAGCACAATTACCAATTTATATTTTTGGTGGAGACTGTGATCCTGTAGGCGGATTTGGTAAAGGCATTAGCCTTTTATCTACAGAACTTCGCGCTTCTGGAATAAAAAATGTAAAATTAAAACTTTACAAAGAAGGCCGTCATGAAATGGTTAATGAAGTCAACAAACAAGAAGTTTTTACAGATGTGATCAATTGGCTTAATGAAGAAATTTAATTAATTTAATGAGGTGATTAAATGTTAGCTAAAGAAGCACTCCCCCAACCTAATTTTTTTTATGGAACAGCTTGGAAAGAAGAACGCACAGCAATCTTAACTGAGATTGCAATTAAAACAGGTTTTCGCATAATTGACACAGCTAATCAACGTCGTCATTATTTTGAAGTTGGTGTAGGTCAAGCCTTAGCAAATGTTTATGGTGCAGGAATTGTAAAACGCGAAGATCTTTTTTTACAGACAAAATATACTTATCAACGAGGCCAAGATCATCGTATGCCCTATGATCCTAAAGCAAGCTTGTCAACACAAGTTGCACAAGCCTTAAAAAGTTCTCTTGAGGATTTGCACACAGATTATATTGATAGTTTTGTTTTGCACGGGCCTGCTTCTGGTTATGGTTGGACTGATGCAGACTCAGAAGTTTGGGAAGCAATGAAAAAAGAACGTGATGCAGGTCGCACACGCTTTCTTGGCGTTAGCAATGTTTCTTTAGAACATTTAGAGCAAATGATTTCTGTTCAAAAAGAAATTCCAGCATTTGTGCAAAATCGTTGCTATGCTCAACTTGGTTGGGATCGTGAAGTGCGGGCATTTTGTCAAAAACATAACATAATTTATCAAGGGTTTTCCCTTTTAACTGCTAACGTAGGAGTATTGCGACATCCTTTTGTTCATAAACTTGCGGCTCAATTTAACGTTACACCAATGCAAATAGTATTTTCTTTTGCTCGTGAAGTTGGAATGCTACCAATGACCGGAACATCTGATGCAGAGCATATGAAACAAGACCTTGAGAGTCTTAAATTAACACTCCCAAAAGATGCAGTTTTAACAATTGAATCTTTAGCTGGATAGTTTTAAGTTTACCTATCTAATTTTTATTTGTGTCTGGTCGCTGGATTTTAACTGTATCAGACTCAGAGCTTGGAAGTTTATTTGGAGCTAAAAAAGCATTAGGTGAGCAATTGCGAATAGCTGGAATTACTTCTGCTAGCATTTCATCAATTGAAGAAAAACGATTTTCTGGGTCTGGAGTAATACATTTTTGCAGCTTTAAGTCTAAGTTTTTAATTTCTGGTAAGTTACCTGGTAAATGATAAGGTTTTTTTAGCATTGTTCCCATAATTTCATACAAAGTTTTACCAATAAAAGGCTTAGTACCTGTTAAGGATTCAATAATCATTACTCCTAAAGCAAAAATATCTGCACGTTCGTCAACGTCTTCACCTGAAAATTGCTCTGGAGGCATATAGCCAAATGTTCCCATTATTGTCCCTGGTAAAGTTAAGCTATTGGGGTCAACTTTGTTGGTAGGCTTAATTTTTGCTATTCCAAAATCAAGAATTTTAACTATTTTACGCCCAGAAATTTCTGTGATTAAAACATTATCAGGTTTAAGGTCACGGTGAATTATTCCTGATGAGTGTGCTGCTTTAATTGCGTCTAAAATTTGCTCAAAAAGTTCTGCAACTAGGCTTGGAGGCAGCATTTTTTCTTGTGCAAGCTTAGATTTTAATGTTAAGCCTGTCACCATTTCCATCACTAAATAAGCACCCTCTGTAGCAAGCTGTCCATAATCATAAATAGCAACAATATTTGGATGAGTTAATTTTGCTGAAGTTTTAGCTTCACGTTCAAAACGACGAATAGCATCTTGGTCATTAAACATATTACCTCGAAGCATTTTTACTGCAACGCTACGTCCTAAGCGCAAATCTTCAGCTTTGTAAACTGCTCCCATACCGCCTTTACCTAACAATTTGTCCAAGCGATATTTATTTTCAACTATTCGTTCAACAGGTAAAGACAAAATTAATTCTGCACCATCTTTATCACAAATATTTATATTGCTATCAAAACAAAGCCCACATTTAGGACATTCTTTTACTAAATTAATATTTTGTTCTTCTAATTTTGAAAGCACCTCTTTCTTTATTTTTTCTTCTATATCGACTTTTTCTTTTAGTAAACTATTTTCATAAACTACACCAACTTGAGAAGCTATTGCTTCAAGTAAGTTTTTATCTCTTTGTGAGTAAGGTTCTTCAGACTGTTTTTCACCTAAAAGCAAAAGTCCCACTAAATCTTTACTTCCTCCAAGAGTTGGAACAATTAGCTGAACTTTCATTTCCAAAAGCCATTCTTTCTCTGCCTCTGGGAAATCTGCTAAAAATTCTATTTCTTTTGCTGCTTCTTCTCCACGCATTGCCCGCATTAGTTCAGCACCAGCAACAACCATTTGAGTTTTAGCTACACCGCCAACAGAATGACCTAGGGTAAAATGTGTTTTCTGAGGATCTCTATAAAATAGATAAATACTTTTTGGATGTAAGACTTCTGTTAATTTATTGGTAACAATTAAAGATATTTCTGCAATAGAGTTTAGCTTTTTAATTTCGTCTAACAACTGAGCTAACACTTTTTCACGTTGGTAAACTTTACGAAAAAATCTTTTATCTAGCCCAGAAGTTATCTCTACTCGATAAACAAAACTAATTATGGTGGTTAGAACCAAATAAAGATAAATAGATTTAGGGGAAAAAATTTCCCCTATTGTTAAAGTAGGTTTTAGTTTAATTACAGCAATTACTCCTAAAACTTCTAAGGCTAAAACGGCTCGCAAGAAATTTTTTGCTAGTAAATATTGTAAACCTCGTCTAACAACAAAATTAATTTCAAAAACCTGATGTTTAACAATTACATAAAAAAATGCTATAGGAATAATAGTAATAAATAAATCACTAAAGCGAGTAAAAAAGAAATAAACTGGAGTATCAATAATATATTTATAAGAAAATGTGTTAAGTATAAAGGTAGTAAAATTATTAACGAAAGTTGGTATAACTCCAAAAAGTGATCCATAAATAACCCATTTTATACGTCGTTTTTGATCTAAATCTTTAACTTGCTGATAATTACGAAACATTACTGCAACAAGTAGAAATAATGTACTAATAATTAAAAAATCAAAACCTTTATCTAAATATTTAAGAAATGTTTCATTACTAAAAAGAAAATGTAATGGTAAGCTATTAATTAAATAAAAATCTTTCCATAAGAAAATAGCTATAAATATACTGCTATAAAAATAAAGAAAATATTTAGCTAAATTCCAAAACTGACTTACTTCTACATCTTGAGGAAAAGGACAATAAATATTATAAGCAAAAGGAAAAATAAGAGGGAAAGAAAGCCATAAAAATAAGTAAATAATATAATCAAAGCCTAGTAGAAAGCTATTAAATAGCCTAGTAGAGCTAAAGAGCATAAAACAAGCGGCTGTAAACATTCCAATGGTTAAAAGCCTAGCTAATTTTAGCTCTGGTTTTAATATTCCAAAAAGTAGCCCACAAGTAGAAAACACTAAACTAGCAAAAAAGAAACCTATTGCCATAATTAAGTTTTTATAATCACGTTTAGGTTTGCTTTTTAATGTAAAACTATATTTTTCTCCATCGCGCTCAACATCAATTGAATAAAAGCTATTAATAGGGATTTTACGTTTAGCTTCTATTAAGCTTTGAAGCAGCCAAAAGTTTTTTTGGACAAATTTATCGCCATTAATTGCTAAAAGTTTATCGCCAACTTTTAATTTATTTTCTGCCGATGTTTTAGGGATAACTTCGCTAATAAAATAAGAATCACCTACACGGTTATATTTCCAGCCTAATTCTTTTTCATAACTACCAAAGCGAAAAATCATTGAACCAACAATGCTATAAAGAATTAGCATTCCTGATGCTAAAATTAAAGTGATCCAAAAAAAAGCATCTTTACTAGCAAGTTTTTTTTCTTGTAGCATAATGAAAATTAAAATCCTGACTTCGGAAAAATAGTTATGATTTACCAGCAAAAAATTCTTTAACAACTTGGCTATGAAGTGGAAAGGCTAAATTTTGAGGTTCTTTAATTATAAGTGCCTCAGAAGTTTCTTCACTAATGATAAATTCTGGTAAATCTTCGCTTCTACGCTCATTAGCTATAGCAAAAATTAAAACTGTTCCATCAGGCGCACTTAAAACATTAAAAAGTTTAACTTCTTCTACATCAATAGTTATTCCTGATTCTTCATAAAGTTCACGAGCAGCAGCTTTTTGCCAAGATTCGCCTAAATTAATATATCCGCCAGGTAATGCTAGTTGCCCTTTTCTAGGCTCAATTCCACGTCTTATAGTGTAAAGGCCACCATCAACAGGAAGCAAAACTACTGCTACTGGTGTTGGGTTAAGATAAGTAATATTTTTACAGTTGCCACATTCACGCGGCCAAGCTTGTTCTGCATTAAAGAGATGTCCACAAAATGAACAATGAGAGTTTCTTTTAGCCATATTTTCCTCTTTCTAATAGTTTATTTTTTAATCTGGTAACTTAAATCTAGCTTCTTCCCATTGAATTATCCAAGTTTCATAGGTTTGTGCAATTTTTGAATCTTTAGAATCAACCTTAAATGTTCTTAATTTTGTATCATAAAATTTATTAACAATAGCAAAGTTTATTGCAATAATAGAAAATAATAAGATGTGTATAATGGGAGAATGAGTAAATACTTTGGAAAAAATAGCATAAAGAAATAAAAAATAAAGAATAGAAAAAAGCATTATAAATATTGCTCCCATCATATTAAAATTAATGGCTTTTTTAATAATAGCTAAATCATCTTGTGTTTTGATGGTATCGCCAATAGAGCGACGAGCAAAACTAATATTTCTAATATTTTGGAAAGTAACTAAAAACCAAACTGTAAAATTAAATAAAGAAATATACCAGGAATTAATAAAATTATTAAAAAATAAACATATTAGAAAAACTGTAAAAGGAAAAACTGTAGACATAATTGCAGCATAAATAATATTTATATTTTTAAGGTAGTTGGCTGGTTTTGCAAATTTCTTAATGCACTTTGATTTTTAGGGTCTAAAAGCTCTATTTTTTCTTGAACTATTGAACAACGACTACAAATATTTTTAATTGGGTCAAAAAAATCTGACTGGTGGCAGATTTCACAACGATTGGGCAAAGATTCAGCCTTAATTTGTAGATTTTCCATAATTATTTATTTTTAACTTTTAAACTATGTTGTCCAAGTAATGTATAAATTGGCAAATAGTCATTTTTTTCTAGCTTTAACATTGCCTGCAAATGATGGCTAATGGTCTGAAAATCTCCTCGTGCAAATGGCCCAGTTAGAGCTTCACTTATTTCTTGACTCGCAAAATTATTAATAGTTCCCTGTATTAACGGCATTAATATTTCTTTTGCCTGATGGGGTTTTATACCACATTCAGCTAATAAATTTAGACTTAAATCCAGTAAAGCAAGCACATGCCCACAAGACATTACTGCTGCTGCATGGTAGAGTGCCTTTTTATCTGTTCTAACATTAACAATTTTGCCTGCTGTAAAAGTAATTAATTTTTCAGCAAAATCAATAGCTTCTTTGTCACCTTCAACACACCAATAAACATTAGCTAATTCACTTAAAGATATAATATTTTGAGCAAAACTTTTTAGCGGATGAATTGAACCAACTTTAGCACCTAGATTTTTTAATGGCAGAAGAAGTTCACTGTTAAAGGCTCCACTACAATGAAACACAAGTGTTTTTTGCCATTTATCTTTATTAAATTCGGAAAGTTTTTTTGCAATATTTTCTATTTTATCATCAGGTGTAGTTATAAAAAGGATATCTGGTTGGGTAAAATTCCAGTTTTTTTCTTTTAGTATTAAAATATTTTCTGTTTCTTTAATTAATTCTGTAGCTGTTTGATTTGTAAAAATTGTTTCTAGTTTATAACCAGCCTTTTTAGTAAAAAAAGCTATTGCTTTGCCTACTTTTCCTATTCCAACTATTGCAACAGTTAAAGACTCATTCATTAGGTATTTCTTTCCAAGGAGAAAAATCTAGCACTATTCCTGGTTCATCAGGTAAATTTTCTAGCCAACGCTCAAATTTATCTCGTAAATCAGCTTTATTTACTTTGTTAGCAAGTCTCATAGTAGGCAATATTGATGGAAGAAATTTAACTTTTCCAGCTAATGTTTGATTAAACTTTTCTACTGTATAAAAAGTTAATTTTTCTGCTTCACCATTAAAAAATGAGGCAAAAACAGTTTCCAAATCTTTTCTTTCTTCCTGAGAATCATTAAGAATATTTAAGCTCGCTTGATATTGTGTTAAAAGTTTTTGAATATAAGTAGTCTCTATATCAATAATGTGTTTAAGTAGCTCTAAAGAAAGGTTTTTATCTGTTTGATGATTAAGACGAAATGAACAATTACAATAAGGTTGTAAATCTAACAACTCTTTAGTAGGTAAAGAACAAGTATTGGCTTTAAGATTTTTTACTATTTTCATAGCCAACAAATAATAATAATTTCTTGCAATTGATAGTTGTGACATTAGTTCAAAATTACGCCATTTCTTGCTAATAAGTAAATCTTCTAGCTCAGTTAAATTTTCTGAATTCATCACACTATCATGCTTATTTAAGTAATACTCTTTATATTCTGTTTGAAAACTGCTATAAACTGATTCATAAAGCTGGCGATTTTCTTCTATTAGCAAACTATGAGTATTTTGTAAAAAGTTATTAAGTTCGCTTCTTAGGGATTCTATTGGGCCATTTCCAGTATTTTCTGCTGCTAAAATATATTTTCTAGTTGCATCAAAAAATGGTAGCCAGGCAAAAAAGTTTATTAGTAAAGTCAACTCATTAACTGCTCGAAAATAAACTGTATCTTTAGCAGCAAAATTATCAATAATTTGGGTTAAACATTCTTCTAAAGTATTTCTATTAGATAAAAAGTCATTAATTTCCTCACTAATAGCTTCAAAATAGCGATTACAAGAAACAACCATTTGGGATAATTTAGTGGTTACACTTTCAACAGGTAGTTTTTCTAGTTGGTCAGAAATTCTTAAACTTACCCAATTTTCTTGCCATGCTTTTAAGCCTTCTTTCATTTGTTCTCGATGAGTTTGGTTAACTAAATCCATTTCTTCTTCAGATGAAGTTAATAAAGAGTACCATTGACAAAGAGTTGATGGAGAATGTGTAATAGAAGAAATACGTATATGAGTATATTGATTTAAGCTTGATTCCAGAGCTAATTTAGATGGATTTAAGGCTTGGCTACCATTTTCTGAAGTAAGTTCTATTTTCCAATCAGCTACTAAAGCTATTAAAACCAATTTTTGAACTAAAGCACTTAAGCCAAAGGGTTCAGCACGTAGCCGGGTATAAAGCTGGCGAATAGGCATAGTAGCATCTTTTTTTAGCTCTAAAACTATGCTTGAAATTTCTGTTACAGCTAAAGAAGTGTTTTCTTCGCTTAAGTCCAAAATATATTGTCCTTCATTTGATAAAACTAATTTTAGTGGTAAAGCGCAATTTTCCAGATAGCTTTGTGTTTGAGAAGAAAAAGGATCTTGTTTGCCAAAAAAATTTTTTGTTAAGTTTATTAACACTTCTTCTGTTATCTCTTGTCCAAAATGAGGATGTTCTGGATAGCGAAGATATAAAGATTCAGCCATAAGTGAGGAAAACATTTCTGTAATTGTTGAACCTGCTACAGTTAGTTGATAAATTAAAATAGGTCTATCTGACCCAGGATTATTAAATTTCCCCCCATCTACATATAAGCGTTGAAAAATTTCTTGTAAACTTAGGTCTACTTTTTTTTGTTCTTCTAAACAATCTACTCCTGCTTGAGTTAGCTCTTGTGAATCTATTCTAAAGATTAAAGCTTTTTTTAATGTATTTAAGTCTTCTCTAGTTGGATATTCAGGTGTCCAATAAATAAGCGTTGGTGGATTAAAATAAGGAAAATCTATTATTGGATCGCTTAAAAGAGGAATTAAACAAACTTGCCAATCCCATTCACAAATACTTTGTGAAAGTATATATTCGCCCGTTTGGGCAAAAGCTGGCTCTACTAGCAAATCAATAGGTAGGAGTTCTTCATCATCTCCAATATCTGGAGTAATTAAGCCTACACCTAAAGAAACATTATTTTGTTGACTAGAAGGTATACTAGTAACAGGAAAAAGTTCAACTTCTGTTCCTAGCTTTAAGATTCCTAAACGCGAGCTATTACGCCAAGAAATAGGAAATTCTGCTCTTAATTCTTGACCAAATTTTAGCGGCCAATCAGAAAAAAACTCTCCTCCTACAGTAATAAGTAATTGTGTTAGTCTTATGTCATTATCTGCAATTTTTTCAATACTTTCAGCTAAAATCTCTTCTGTAGATGGTGCAGTTTTAATTACAAAACGGTAGGTAGAATAACGACCTTCTCCAGATACTTCAATCATATCAGGAGCAGTTTGCAGAAAACATTCTATTATTCTACTTATTCTTTGGCTTCCTGCCTTAAAATCTCGATCATCATAAAGCATTACAGAATCAGCTAATTTGCTTATTGTTACAGCTTTTCCAGCAAGAGAAAAAATAAACAAGGCTTTAAGAGCGATTTTAGCCCACATTTTTTCATCATAATTAGTGAGCCGGCCTATACCACTTTGAGTAATAAAATCATAAGTTGCAAATAAACTAGCAAGGTTTTCATTTTTTCTTAATTCAAACTCAAAACCATCAAAAAGCTCGTCTAATGCTGAAAGGTTCATTGCACGTCGGTTGCTAGCTTTTGAAGCAGAAGAACTAATAAAACCTAGTAAGGAAAAACTCCTAGAATAAACTCTTAAACCAGCAGCAACTTCTAAAACCGCTGGGTGAATAGGAAAAACGGCTGTAAAGTCCTCCTTTGACCAAGCAAACTGAGGCATTAAACGTACAATCTCATTATAAAGATAGCCTAATTCTTGACGTTGCTGATCATTTTTTTTCAAAATAAACCGATCTGCAATATCTCTTAAATTAGCTGTATCTACTCTCTCTACCTTAAATTTACTTAAAAGCTTGCTTCCTACATCAGATAAAATATCTTCATCTAAAGTAATAATTAAACCTTGAGATTGATCACCAAATTGATCTGCTACCCAACTTAACCAACTAACTATTTGTGATTGTATTCGTTTGCTAGAACGCATTGGCAGTGAAATACCATCAATAAAAAGTGCTAGCACTGCTCCATAAGGAAGTTTTGACCTAATTAGCTTAAAAACTCTTGAACCAGAAATAGAGTCACCCCATTCAGTATCAGAAAAAAATACAGGGTTATGATCTCTAGTAGCTAGTTCCTCTCTAATCATACTTAATAAATCAGGAGGTTCTTTACTAGTAATATCTAGTTCAATTACAAAAAACTTTTCATCTGCTAATTTGCCAGCAGATGAAACTATAGCAGGATCACGTAGGGCGTTAGAAAGACCGGGATTAGTTGTTAAAGCACGCATCACGGTTAAAAGATGGCTTTTACCTGCACCCCTAGGGCCAGTAATAATATAAGGGCCTCTTTGACCAGCCAAAGCCGCCAATAAATTAGTTATACTTTCTTTAAGCCGCCAGTTAATTTGATAGGCTCTGACCACCAAATCACTACTAACACCCTTAAAATCAGCTAATTGTGCTGGTGATTGAACTTCAACATAGGCTTTTATTTGTTGTATTGCCATACTTATTTCTAAAGTTTAGTTGTTAAATGAGATCCTACACTCTACCATAATCTTACTTATAGTCGCAACAAACTGATAAGCTCTTAACAATAAATGCTCTGTAACTTAAATATTCTAACATTTTAATCTTAAGCCCCAACGGGGCGACATATTTGTAGCGTAGGGTTTCAACCCTACGTATGATAGTATAGTATTTAGAGAATCACGAACGTGACGACATAATTAATTTATTGAATTTATTAGATTTATTATGTCGTTGCTACGCGACTCTAATTATGTATAACAACTATACCTAGGTCTTACAACCCATAAGCGCGAACTTAAGAACAACTAATTGAAAAGTAAGGGGTTAAATCTTAAGCCCCAACGGGGCGAAAGATATGTAGCCCAGAGCGTAAGCTCAGGGTTTAAGTAATATATCATATAAAGCCCCAACGGGGCGAAAGAGCCTTTTCTTAAAGACTCTTTCGCCCTTTCAGGGCTTAAGAAGGCTTAACTATAATTTCCTAGGGCTTACGCCCTAGGCTACAGTTATGTCGCCCCGTTGGGGCTTAAGATTAAAATATCAGTAAATTTAGTTTACAGAGTACTAATGATTACTTCTAGTTATTTTGCTTATCTAATTCCTCGCCAATAGTTTTAAGAGTGCTAGCAAATTTATTTACATTTAAGGTCATTAACCGCATTTGACCACGTAAACTAGACATTACAGGATTTGAAAGCAATCCTGATAAAAACAATTCTTGACATAGCTCTAAAACTTTTACACTAGCTGTTTCTAAAGATAAGTCATGACGATTAGAAATAATTTCTGCTACTTCTTTAAGTAAAAGATTTTCTGAATCTATTAGCTCAACTATATCTTTTTGTATTTCATCAACTATGATAGATATATTTCCTTTTTCCGTTTTAAGGATTTTTATATCTTGTTCTATTAATTTAATATCTTCAGGTATTTCTAATTGATTTGTTAACTCACTAACTAAATTTATTAATTCAAAACTAAAATTATTTGCTTCATTACTTTCTATTAAGATCAAATAACTACATTTAGCTTCTAGTATTTTATAGTATTCTATTAACTCATTACTAATATTTTCTAGTGGTATACTATTTATTTCTAACATATTTAGTTGATAATATAGTATTTCTGCCCAAGCCTTAAAATATTCATTATCAATATAACTTTGAGATAAAATAAACAGCTTTACTTTTTGATTATCTTTTAGTAATAATTTCTCTATATTTGCAGATAGTATATTTATGTTATCTGTTGCTAGTATTTGTATTATTATTTTACTTTTATCACTAGCAATGTTTTTTAACTCATTTAATAATTCTAAATTATTTTTCTCTATATTACTTGATTTATTATTTAATAATATTTCAATATTTATTCGTAAAGAAAATCTAGTGCTAGAGCAAAAAATTAGTTCTACTTTAGGAAATTCTGCCTTTGGTGTACTAGAAACTATAATTTTTTCTGATAGTTGATTTAATGCTGCATTAGCTTTAGTAATATTAATAGCAGCTAAAGAATCACTAAAAGCAAAAACTTGCTCTGCTTTTTCTGCTGCCACTAAACTAGCTAAACCACAACCACAATTTAGATCTATTGCAGATTTAGCATCTGTTTTCATTAGTTCATAACTTAACTTATAAGTTTCAGATGTTAATGTGGCTGAAGGCTCAAAAATTGGATCTGAAGAAATAATATAAAAACCTAGCCAGGCTATGATCCTATAATTATCAAGTTGTACTAAATTTCCAGTTTCTTTAATCAAACCTAATCTAATTAAATCATTTAGTAGTTGTTCATTTATTAAATTCTCGACTACCTCTAAGCGTTCTAAAGCTTGTCTTAAAGCAAATAACCGCAACATAACATTATAAGACAAACTTAAACTCATTATTTCTTCAGTTATTGCTCTAGGAAAAGTTGCTAAAGAACTATCTGTAAAATAACTTAGCCCCTTGATACTACGATAAAGCCAATCATAGCGTAAAATTTTTAGTATACTGCGAAGTTCTAGTAAACTTGGTTGAAATTCATTAGTAAAATTAATCATTAGTGCCTCTAAAAAATAACTACTATTAAGTAATATATTATTTAAATCTTGACAATATTTTAACAGTTAGATAGCTTCAAATTTTCGCAATCTAACTTATACCGTAAACAATATAACTTTATTTACCGAAGTTTTCAAAATTTTGGAGGTTCAATAATTTAATGTCTAGTAAAGTAAGAAAAGCCAGCGTGTTAATGTCAATTCCGTTATTGACAACTACCTTTTTAGCAACACCTATTAATATTCGTGCTGCGATTAATGATAATGCTACTGCTGTAACTAAAGCTACAGCAGCTATTCCTGAAGGAGTAGTAAAAGTAACTTCTGTAGAAGGAATTACAGAATACCAATTAAAAAATGGTCTAAAAGTTCTGTTATTTCCAGATCCTTCCAAACCAACAATAACAGTAAATATTACTTATATGGTTGGTTCGCGCCATGAAAATTATGGTGAAACTGGTATGGCACATTTACTAGAACACCTAGTATTTAAAGGCACTCCCAGACATCCTGATATTCCAAAAGAATTAACCGAGCATGGAACTCGTCCCAATGGTACAACTTCTTTTGACCGCACTAATTATTTTGAAACTTTCCAAGCTACAGATGAAAACTTAAATTGGTCATTAGACCTAGAATCTGATCGTATGATCAACTCTTATATTGCCAAAAAAGATTTAGATAGTGAAATGACTGTAGTTCGTAATGAGTTTGAATCTGGTGAAAATAGCCCTCAAAGAGTTTTAATTGAAAGAATGTTGTCTACAGCTTTTCTTTGGCATAACTATGGAAATACAACAATTGGCGCACGTTCTGATATTGAAAATGTGCCTATTGAAAGACTTCAAGCCTTTTATCGTAACTATTACCAGCCAGATAATGCAGTTTTAACTGTAGCTGGTAAGTTTGATGAAGAAAAAACCCTGCAATTAATTGACAAGTATTTCTCTTCTATTCCTAAACCATCCCGTCAACTTATTAGAACTTATACGGCTGAGCCAACCCAGGACGGCGAAAGACTTGTCACCTTAAGACGTACAGGCGACGTTCAATTAGTAGGATGTCTCTATCATACTGCTCCAGGATCACACCCTGATTTTGCTGCTGTTGATGTACTTACTCAAATTATTGGTGAGTTTAACACTGGACGTTTAAGAAAAGCTTTAGCAGAAACTAAAAAAGCTAGTGCTGCCTATGGTTTTAGTTTCCAACAACGCGAACCAGGCATGATGATATTTGGTGCCGAAGTCCGCCAAGATTCATCTTTAGATGAAGCAAAAGAAAGCTTAACAAAAACTATAGAAAATATTCTTAATGAACCCCCTACACAAGAAGAAGTTGACCGTGCTAAAACCGCGCTACTTAAAGAATTTGAACTTACCTTAAATGATCCCAACCGTGTTGGCTTAACTTTAAGCGACTTTCAGGCTATGGGAGACTGGCGTTTATTCTTTTTACACCGTGACCGTATTAAAAAAGTTACTGTAGATGATGTTAAAAAAGTAGCAGCTAGCTATATTAAATCTTCTAATCGTACCGTGGGGCTATTTATTCCTACTAGCAAACCTGAAAGGTCTGAAATTCCAGATGTGCCAGATATTGCATCAATGTTAAAAGATTATAAAGGTGCAGAAGCTATTGCTGCTGGTGAAGCCTTTGATCCTTCCCCAAATAATATTGAAGCTCGCCTCACTCGTCAAAATATTTCTAACATTAAACTAGCAATGTTACCAAAGAAAACCCGTGGTAATAGTGTCCAAGTAGCAATGACTTTCCATTTAGGCGATGAGAAGAGCTTAAATAATCGTGTTACAGCCGGCGACATGGCTGGTCAAATGTTAATGCGAGGAACTAAAAAACGTACTCGTCAACAAATTCAAGACGAATTTGACAAGCTTAAAGCAAGAGCCTTTGTTGCTGGTAGTTCTAGTCAAGCAGTAGTGGGAATTGAAACTACACGGGAAAATTTGCCTGCTGTAGTAGATTTAATAACTGAAATCTTACGCGAACCGGCTTTTGATGCAAATGAGTTTGAACAACTTCGCCAAGAACAACTTGCTGAAATTGAACAACAACGTAGTGAACCTACTTCTGTTGGTGGCACTGAATTTCAACGTATTATGAGCAATTATCCAAAAGGAGATGTTCGCTATGTCTCTACTCCAGATGAAGATATTGCTGAAGTCAAAGCTGCTAAACTAGAAGATATAAAGAAATTCTATGATGATTTCTATGGTGCTTCTAAAGCAGAAATTACTGTTGTTGGTAGTTTTGATGAAAAACAATTTGCCCAACAAATTACTGAAAAATTAGGTAATTGGACATCTAAAACACAACCTCAACGTATTACTAGACCTTATCAAGCAGCTACAGTCACCAATAAAGCACTTGAAACTCCAGATAAAGCTAATGCCTTTTTCCTAGCAGGTATGAATCTAAATATCCGTGATGATGATCCAGATTATGCTGGCTTAGTTTTAGGAAATTATATGCTTGGCGGAGGATTCTTAAATTCTCGTCTAGCTACTCGTATTCGTCAAAAAGAAGGTCTAAGCTATGGTGTTGGCTCACAACTAAACGCTAGCTCTTTTGACAAAAATGGCTCTTTTGTTACTTTTGCTATTTATGCACCAGAAAATGTTGCTAAATTAGAAGCTGCATTCAAAGAAGAAATTGAAAAGATGTTAAAAGATGGTTTTACTGAAGCAGAAATCACAGCAGCTAAATCTGGCTATTTACAATCTCGCCAAGTAAGCCGCGCTCAAGATAATGAACTTGCTCGCCGCTTAAACGCCTTTTTATTTAGCGACCGTACACTAAATTTTGATAAAGAACTTGAACAAAGAATTAGTGCTTTAACTAATGAGCAAATTCTTCAAGCTATGCGCAAACATATAGATCCAAGCAAAATAGTTATTATCAAAGATGGTGATTTTGCTAAAAAACCTGCTAAATAATAATAAATAAAAACTAACTTCAGAAAAAAGCCCAATGCTTATTGGGCTTTTTTTATTTGCATAAAGCTAAATTTTTATTTTACAAATACTGCTGTATATTCTAATCCTATCCGTATTATATTAGTATAAGCTCTCAACATTATGCGCTACTGTGACTAGCTTTACAATATAATACTAAAAATAAAGGAGCAAAACTTATGAGCTTTAACCCAACTATTAAACCACCTTATCCTGTGCGTGTAGTTGATACAGTAGGTTCAGAAATTTGGAACTATACCCAAGACATTTATTTAACACATACACTGATTGGAGGGATCTCAAGCCCAAAAGGAAAACATCTTATTATTAAATATATCGGTGGTAGAGTTACTATGACATCTGGTGTGCCATTTCTAATAGATCTTGTAACAGGAAAAATGTCAAATCAGACGTATTGGTCAGACTATACATTGTCACCCATCAAAAGTTTTAGCTTTGAGAGTGCAGGCAAGCAAGTTGATGAATATTTGATTGGGCAAAATGTGTGGATTGCTCTTAATCCCAATGAAGATCTTGTCATAAGGTTTTTACATAGAGGCACTGCAACAGTAGCATCTTCAGATGGAAGAGCTACAATTCATTTTTGTGGGTATTATTTGCCTATCAAATAGTTGAGCATTAAATAAAACATTATCAGGAATAAGAAATAAATAACCTAAATACTTATAAATCAAAGTCAAAATTCTCTAAAACCCTATTCCCGATAATGTTTAATGGGGCAAAACCATTAATGTACAAAGAAAAATTAATTAAAAATGATGGTAGATATTTAATTTTATATTGGCAAGAAGCTAAAAACAGCCGTTTGTTAGAAAATAATATCTCTTCACTTAACAAAGCTTCAAATCATCTACGATGGAACCCTGTTCTTTCTGAATGGGTAGGCGTAGCAACTCAGCGTCAAGACCGAACTTTTTTTCCTCCAGATGATTTTTGTCCGCTTTGTGTCACCAAAGAAGGTGGCTTTACTAGCGAAATTCCTTTGCCTGAGTATGAATTAGCTGTATTTCAGAATAAATTTCCTGCTTTTACTGCTGCAACTCAAACTGTTGAACCACCTGATTTTTACAAAATTTCTCCATCTCAAGGAGAATGTGAAGTAGTCGTCTATTCACCTGATCACAAAGCTACACTTACAGATTTATCTGAAAAAGAGATAAAAAATTTAATTGATGTTTGGGCAGATCGTTTTGCTGAACTTGGGTCATTAGATTACATTAAATATGTTTATATCTTTGAAAATAAAGGGCGTGAAATAGGCGTTACACTGCCTCATCCACACGGACAAATTTATTCTTTTCCTTTTATTCCACCGATTGCAGAAAAAGAGCTAACATCAGCCAAAAAACATTGGCAAGAACATAAAACTTGTTTATTTTGTCAAATTTTAGAAAACGAACTTTCTAACCAAACTAGGTTAATTATTGAAAATGAATCATTTATAGCATTTATTCCTTTTTATGCACGTTGGCCTTATGAAACGCATGTCTACTCTAAGCGACATGTTAATGCAATTACAGATTTTAACTCTGTTGAGCGTGAGCATTTAGCAAATTTATTAAAAATACTTTTAGGAAAATTTGACAAACTTTGGCAACGCTCATTTCCTTACATAATGCTAATGCACCAAAGGCCAACCGATGGTAATGATTATAGTTATTATCATTTTCATATAGAATTTTATCCACCTTATAGAAGCGAAAATAAATTAAAATACTTAGCTGGAGTTGAAGCCGGTTGTGGAGTTTTTCTTAATGACACAATGGCAGAAGAAAAAGCTAAGGAATTAAGAGATATTCAGCTATGAAAAATAAAGTTATAGAAGCTTTTCAACAAATTTACAAAACTAGTCCATCAATAATTGTTCGCGCACCTGGCAGAGTTAATTTAATTGGCGAGCATACTGATTATAACCAAGGCTTTGTTTTTCCAATGGCTATTGAATCCCAAGTTTTGATTGCTGCTAGTCCACGAACGGACGATAAAATTTATTTAACAGCAATGGATCAAAATAATAGAACTTGTGTTTTTGCATTAAATAATATTGTTAAAGATGACAAAGAATTGTGGAGTAATTACCCTAAAGGTATAGCATTTTTACTAAAAGAGCGCGGGTATTCCTTCCCTGCTTTTAATGCTGTGATTTCTGGCAATATCCCTATGGGCGCAGGGCTTTCTTCCTCCGCCGCTTTACTTGTAGCTTTTGCTGTTCTTTTACAAAACTTAGGTAATTTTTCTTTAGATAAAATAGAAGTAGCAAAATTATGTCAACAAGCTGAAAACCTCTTTTGTGGTGTTCAAAGCGGCATTATGGATCAATTTATTATTACACTTGCACAGGAAAGCCATGCTTTATTTATAGATTGTCAAGATCTTTCTTATAAACACGTATCTTTGCCTAATAACTTAACTATTTTGATTTCTAACACAATGAAATCACGTGAGTTAAGCGGATCTGCCTATAACGAGTGTCATGCAGAATGTAATAAAGCTGTTGAGCTATTAGCAAAATTCCACCAAAAAAATTTCCTTTCTTTAAGAGATATTTCTTTAGAACAATTAAAAGAAGCTGAAAAAGTTTTGCCAACTAATCTATTTCAAAGAGCTAAACATGTAATTAGCGAAAATCTACGAGTCTTAGAAGCTGTAAAAGCCTGTCAACACAATGATTTAACCTTACTAGGACAGTTAATAAATCAATCTCACAAAAGCTTAAGTTTAGATTATAAAGTTAGCTCTAAAGAACTAGACTTAATGGTTGAAATTTCTCGTCGTCAAGTAGGCGTTTATGGTGCAAGGCTAACTGGAGCAGGCTTTGGAGGATGCACCGTTAATTTAGTAGCAACAGAATTTGCCCAAGAGATAGCAAAAAGCATTAAAGATGAGTATTTACAAGAAACTGGCATAGCAGCAGAAATTTATTTTGCAACGGCTAGTGCTGGAGCAAGCTTACTTAAATGAATGGACATTCATTCGCTATACTATTAAAATCAGTTAATTTATTTAAGGAAACTTTTATGACAATTCGCATAAATAATTCAATAAATCAAATTCAACAACAAAGCAATTCTCCAACAAATCATATAAGACAACAACAAACAGAAAACAGCGAATTTCAAAATAATCCTATTTCTCAAAGGCCAAGTCAAAGCGGCATTGTACGTAGCTCAGAAAACATTAATGCAACCCAATTACGAAGCCAGCTAACTACCTCTACTTTGAGTAACCAAAATGTAGCTAGCTTAATGCGCCTAGTTACTCAAGGAAGAGATAGCTTAACAACTTCTGTAACTACAACACCTAATGCGCTAATAAAAGATTTTCAAGCTACTAGTTCTACAGCCAGCATTAATGATGATTTATCTGTAACAGGTGTAAATGTAGCGGTAAACATTGATCATACTTATGCTGGAGATGTAGAAGTAAAACTAAAGTCTCCTTCAGGTAAAGAAGTTTTACTTCGTGCGGCTACTGGTGGTAGAGGTTCTGGAACAGTTAATTTTACTGCTAGCCCTGCTGATTTTAATGGTGAATCTAGCAAAGGTGATTGGACACTAGTTGTTAATGATAAAGCTGCATTAGATTCTGGTACGCTAAAATCTTGGAACTTAAATGTTTCTGGCAATCCAAAAACTCCTCCTCCTAGCACTACTATTACTAAAGATATTACTCCAAATCTTACTATTTCAGACGAAAACACAATTATTTCTACTATAGATATCACTGATGAAGGAACTTTAGAAGACCTAAAACTAAACTTAGACATAGAACATAGTTTTCGCGGAGATTTAGTAATTAAATTAGTCTCCCCTTCAGGCAAAGAAGCTATCCTAACTAACCAAGAAGGCGGTGGTAATAGTAACTTCTTTCTTTCTGCTAGCAGACTTAAAGAATTTGCATTCTCTGGAGAATCAATAAAAGGCCAATGGAAAATGGTTGTTCAAGATACTAATAATGGTGATACTGGAACATTAAAATCCTGGGGCTTAAGCCTTAAAACAGCTAGCGTGCCTTTGCTCCGACCAAGCACTATTAACCAAAGCCCAACTAATCTATTAGTAAAAGGGACTCCTCTTTTTCGCGCTCATATAGCCCAAAATTTAGCAAAATTTGCACCCGGAACAACAGTTGATGAAAAAGGGTTTGTCCATGCTGCTACAACAAGAGTTTCAGGACATGATCAAGGCTACAAACTAATTGATGAACTTTTAGCTGGTGGCAATGACGGCAATAAAAAAGTTACAATTGGCTTTGCTTTAAATGATGCTTTTACTGCCGCAGACAATGGTGCCTCAGTTAATAACCAAGGCGGATCCGGTGTTGGATCAAATGCTACAGTATCGCTAGATCCTTCAGCAGTTGCACTTTTGCCAACTTTACAACCTGATGGAACAATTAAAAATGAACCCGTCGCTATTGAAGTAACACTAGCTCATGAGTTAATTCATGCTATTCATGCACAACGTGGAGCATGGATTAACGCTACAGCAGATCACATATTTACTGAAGGTAATACAACTTATAAAGAAGCATGGAGATTTGAAGAATTAAGAGCTACAGGTTTTGCAGGATTTCGCCAGCAAGATGAACCAACAGAAAACGCTATACGTGCCGAATTAGGCTATAACTTGCGTGCTGCTTATTTGGATCGTTCTTCCTGGGTTAATCTAAATGGAAATAGTGTTGTAACCAATACTGATACTGCTAACAGTGAACAACTTGTTGGTGATATGTGGAGACCTGCTGGTTCTACTCTACCAAATGGTCAGATGAGAATGTGTAATTGTTTTGCTTGCTAGTTGTGCTTGCTATCATTACATTTAATTTATCCTTTACATACTTTTAGTTTGTTTGCGCAATATCTGACTTTCACCACTCTACAAACAAACCACACTTAAAATTTTCTATAACCACTACTCTTTCTAAATTTCTATAAGCAACTTTCTGCATTTTTAGTCGATATAAGAAACGAACGTTCATTTAATATCAATAAATAAAAAACTTTGATATAGTCAAAATTAGTTTCCAATAGCCCCTTTATCTATTCCTCTACCCTAATTTAATAATCAAGGATTTAATTTTGTTAAAAATTTTAAGTATTTAAGGAGATCATATGAAAAAAGGATTCTGCTTAATTCTTTTTACATTAGCTTATTTGTGTCTAGCTGCACCTGGACAAGTTTTTGCTGGAACTTGGGTTGTTGATAGTGTTAGCAATCAATTTGGCTCACGAAATTATAAAATTTGGGTTCCAAGTAGCTATAATGGTAATAGTTCTGTTCCTCTAGTTATGATGCTTCATGGTTGCACACAAAGTGCAGATGATTTTGCTGCTGGAACACAAATGAATGCAGTAGCTGAAAGCAACAACTTTTTAGTTGTATACCCAGAACAACCATCTAATGCTAATCAAAGTAGATGTTGGAATTGGTTTGAGTCGGCTAATCAATCTCGTGGTTCTGGTGAGCCTTCTTTACTAGTAGCAATAGTTAATAAGATTAAAACCTCATATAACATTGATAATGCTAGGGTTTATGCTGCTGGTCTTTCTGCTGGAGCCGCTATGTCAGTAATACTTGGTGCAACTTATCCAGATGTTTTTTCAGCCATTGCTGTTAGTGCTGGTCTAGAATATAAGGCTGCAACAAGCTTAAATAATTCTTTTACTGCTCTTAGCCAAGGTGGGCCAAACCCCAATCAACAAGGCACTTTAGCCTTTCAAGCAATGGGAAGTGCTGCCCGAAAAGTCCGTGTTATTGTCTTTCATGGAAGTAGAGATTTTACAGTAAATACTGTTAATGGTAATCAAGTAATTTCTCAATGGGCGCAAACTAATGACTTAGCTGATGATGGCAGTGATAATAACAACATTACCGACACACCCGCATCAACCGTAAGCGGAACTGTAACTGGAGGTTATAACTTTACAACCTTCAAGTATAATGATCCTAATGGTGCAACACTGATGGAAAAATGGATAGTTGAAAATATGGGACATGCTTGGTCTGGAGGCTCTACGGCTGGATCTTTTGTAGATCCAAAAGGCCCCAAAGCAAGTAACGAAATTTGGCGATTTTTTTCTCAGCAACAAAATCCACCACCACCTCCTCCTCCAGTAAATGATGTAACTCCACCTGTGCTTACTATCTCCCCAGCAGGAGGTAGTTTTGACACATCTGTAACAGTAAACTTGTCTCTTAATGAAGCAGGAACTATTTTCTATACAACTGATGGTAGCGACCCAACAAATAGCAATAATGCTAGCCGTAGAAATATTACTAATAATGGAAGTATAATAATACAAAATACTTCTGTTCTAACTGCTTATGGTGTAGATCTAGCAAACAACGTTTCTGTAGTTCAAAGCTACAATTATGTAGTTAACCCTGCACCTATGACTAACACTTTTGTTTCTGTAGGTGGTCAAGATGGTTATGTTGCAACAACTAGTACAACAGCAACTACAGGCAGCTATGCAGTAAGCCTAGATATTTATGCTGGCGATAATGCTGACATGCCTTTAAGAGGGGTAGTTTCATTTGATACTTCTTCAATACCTGATGGGGCAACAATTTTATCTGCTGAGTTACGTCTTTTCTATACTCAAGCTAGTTTGGGTAATCCCTGGGTAAGCAATGGGGCTTTAGTAGCAGATATTTCTAATGGTTGTTTAGGTGGAAATTGTGCTTTGGCAGCTAGTGATTTTCAAGCAACAGTTTCAGCTAGCAATGCAATAGTTTTCCCTGCTCCTACTAGCAATAGTGCTGGTACATCTGTAGTTGGAATGGTTAATTCCACAGCATTTAACCATATAAACAAAACAGGAAATACTCAATTTAAGCTACGTTTCCAAAATAATTCTAATAACAACAAAACTAGTGATTACTTACTTCTTGCAGGCGGAGAATACTTTTTAAGTCAATATCGCCCTGTTTTAGTTGTGCAATATAAATAAAAACTTTGTCTTCCCTCAAAATAGGAAAAAGACGAAAGAGTTTTAATATTCTTTCGTCTTTTTATTAATTTATATTACAGTATTTTAATCTATAAGAAAAACTTGCTTAAATAAAAATATTCTCTCTTGACTCATAATAAAACAGGCGTAAAATGAAGGTAGTTAAATGGCTTAATTTCATTTTGATAAATGAATACGGGGGAACCAACTGACTAAAGCTTATAGGCCATTAGTTATGGGGCGAATCAAATTAGTAATTTGTAGGGCAACTTCCGAGTCCGAGTCCGTCAGCTAACCTCGTCAGCCTAAGCGGAAGGCATTGAAAAGTTAGATATTTTTTAATTAAACCAACTTGTTCTTGCCTTTTCGACGTGTCTTTACTATTGAATTTAAGGAGCGCGGAAAATGTCACCTCAAAAAAAAACTCCCTTTATTAAAACTTATCACTCTCATAAAAAATTTAAGTCTATCTTTCTACAATAAATATCCTTTTTACTTAAATCAAAGCATTGTTAAGTTTTTAACTACTTACTTTGGTTTAATTTTAATTAATTTTTATAACTTTTATTTAGGCTAGAAAGAGGCTAATTATGTATTTCTTACCAATCTTTATCATTTTTGCAGTTATTATTTTATCTGGTCTTAGAATCGCTCAAGAATATGAACGTTCAGTAGTTTTTCGATTAGGTCGTTTTGTTGGTATTCGTGGCCTGGCCTTTATTGGTTGATTCCCATTTTAGAATGGCAGTCTAAGGTAGACATACGAACTAACACAATGGCTTTAGAACAACAAGAAACAATTACTAAAGATAGCGTAGCTATTCGCGTTGATGCCGCGCTTTGGTATCGAGTAGTTGACCCTGCTAGAGCAACTATAAATATTAGAAACTATCCTACTGCTATTCATCAAATTGCCCAGACAACTTTACGTAATGTTATTGGACAGCATTTACTAGATGAAGTGCTAAAAGAAAGAGACAAAATCAATGATATTTTATGCAAAATTGTAGATACTGCTACAGCCGCTTGGGGAATAAAAATTGAAATGATTGAAATGAAAGAAGTTGAAATTCCAGCCAATATGCAACGAGCAATGGCACGTGAAGCCGAAGCAGTACGTGAAAAACGCGCACGTATTATTAAAGCTGAGGCAGAGCTAGAAGCCTCTGAAAAATTAGCAATAGCTTCACAACATATAAGTCAATATCCAGGAGCTTTAGAGCTAAGACGTATGCAAATGGTTTCAGAAGTTGGAGCAGAAAATAACAGCACTACAGTAATTTTAATGCCATCAGACTTTATTAGCGCGGCTCAAGGTGCTACAAAAGCTTTTAGCAGCTTGGAACATTTACTAAAACCAAAATCAACCACTGAGCAACTAGAGCAAAAATTAAAAGTACCTGAACAAATTACTTTACCTGAGTCAGCTATGTTAGTTAAGTAATATGTACTGTAACAACAAAAATGGCGAGGCATTTTCTTAATGCTCTCGCCATTTATTAACTTTGCTATAAATAAATTACTATCCTAGTAAATTACCTAGTAACCCTCTATTTAATATATTTAAGGTTTTTCTTGGTTTAACTGTTTTATTTGCTGTATCTTGTGAATTTCCAATTGTGTTTGATACTAAATTAGTAACTTCTTTTTTCAGGTCATCAAATTTAATTTCTCTTCGTTGAGTAGTTTTTACTCCATCTTTTTCTACTGGTGTATCCACTATTACACCATCCCGACCCAATGTGCCTTTCGATTCACTAGTTTCTAAGGTAACTTCCTTTTCTGTTTCAGTGCTAAACTCGCCCCCTGTTCCTAATAAAGAAAGATCCACATTGCGAGCTTCTTTGTCACTGGTAAAAGAGCGACTTTTGATATCAAAGTTAACGTTAAAGTTAGGTAAAATTTCTTTTTGCAAAATCTCAGCAACTTTTGCAGAATCGCCTTTTGAAACAGCTTCTTTTAATCTATTTCCTACTTCTGCTGGAACTTGAGATTCTAACTCTTTTAAGGTTGTAGAAAACTCATATTCTACCCCACGACTAGCAATTTGCCCTCGTGTAGATAATTTTATTTTTTTGTCATCACTTATAGTTTTACCATCTTTTCCAATTTCAAGAACTCTTTCTAATGAAAGTGTTGCTTCTCCTGATATACCTGGCACACTGATAGCTACTCCTGGTACGCCAGCTAAAACATTTCCCTCTGCTTTGCCACTAACACCAATATTGCCTGTAACAGTATAGGTTCCACTGTCATTAAAATCTACTTTTCCACCATAAGCTAACTTTGCACCTACACTTGCATCAGCACCCACCAAAGCAACTGCTTGAGCAGTTACATCAGCACTTACACCTGTACTTAATTCTAAAGATTTAATATGGGATCTTACATAATCTACTGGTTCACCAGGTAAATTAACTCCTGGTATACTTTCTAATAGCAATAATGAAGGAGCTATAGGAGGTATTAAAGCACTCAATCCTGTTTGAGCAGCAAAAAAAGCAAAATTTGTAGCTTCACCTTTTTTGGAAAAGTCCGATTGCAAAGTTATAGTTGCTTTTGCACTTGCAGAGAGTTTACCTTCTCCACCTTCTCCAAGAGCTTTAACATCTGCTCCAGCCTTTCCTTTAGGCTCAAGCTCTACAACAAAATTAAATTTGTTTGGATCTGTTTTGTCCCGCTCAACACTCACCTTAGCATTAGCCCCTAATCCTAAAGAACCAAAGCCACCTATTTTTGCCAAGCCGCCAGCAGCGAAACTAAGTTTTTCACCAGGCTTTATGTTATCTAATCCTAAAGTATCAATTATAAATTTATCTGTTGTTGATAGGTTTTCTCTATTAATTGGAGGGGGAGGAGTATTTGGTTTTGTGGTGCCACTTGTTGTAACACTATCTGAATTTGAAGGATCTTTAATTGCTGTATTATCAGGGTTTGTAGCAGGATTGGACTGGTCTTTAATAATTGGATCACTTACATTGGTTTTATCAGCAGAATTGGTTGGGCTAACTTGATTGGATGGATCTTTAATTAAAATTGGATGGTCAGCTTTTTCTTGGGAAATTGGAGGGCATCCATTAGAAAAATCCTGTAATTGGTGGTTATCGATAATTGGATGGTCAACAGAATCAGAATATATTTGAGAGTTAGTTGGATGTTGGCTTTCTAAAGCTGGTTCTTCTGGAAGTTCATGCCCTATGCTTTTTGCTGCTTCATTAGCAGCAGAAACAACACTTGAAGCGGCATCATCGATATTTTTTGCTGATTGGCTGGCTTCACGAGCCAATCTATCTACGCCTCGATTAACTGTATCAACTCCATTTTTTATTAATTCTTTTCCCTTTTCTTGGTTGGATCCAAGAAATTTTGTTCCAAGTTCAATAGTTTGTATACCTTGTTGAACTTGTCCTGCTCCAAGTTCGGCACTTCTTAAGCCAAAATTAGTAATTCTTATTGAAACATCTGCTTTTGATTCTGCTTGATTAAGTTTGCTAGCTGGAATTCCAACACCTATAACTAATTTCTCAAAAACATTTTTACCATTATTAATGGCCTGTTCAAAACTTTGTACTCCACTTTTTATTGTATCAAGTCCTTGCTTTATAGTTTTAGCTCCAAAATCAAGTTTGCTTATGTCGTCTTTTAATGAGCGGAAGGTTTTTTCTTCAGGTAGGAAAACTTCTAATTTTTTAGATATTTGCTCGGTATTGCCTTTAACACCAATTACAGCACTTTTTATTATTTCGTTACCTGTTTTTACTGTTTCATTTGCTGATTTAGTGCCACTTTTAACATCTTGTAGTCCCTTACCTAGTTGTTCAGGGCTAGCATTTTCTGTTTTGCTTGTATTAGTAGAACTAACTTTTTGTTGGGGAGTTGATGGATTAGATTTTGGGATGTTATCAATTTGATTAAAATTACTTACGCTATTGTTTGATATTGAACCTACAGGACTCATGGCTTTATCTCCTAAAAAAATAAATTTATTTCGATTTGAAAGCAAACAAGTCAAAAGCTATGCCATGTAGTTAATTTCATAAATTTTGCTATAAAATTACAAAATATATTTTTATTAATTCTTTATTTACAATTAAATAGTAATTTAATCCCCTTCTTAAAGTACTTAAAAAATATGTCAAAAATGGCGTTACTTTTAATGTCACTTTTGGCAACTATGACATAAATGACAAAAATATTTTTCTGAGTACAAGAAAAATATTAAGCACAATTGATATATCGGCTTAACCTCTTAACTACATTGAAGCTAAGACATTAAGCATGTTAGGCTTGTGGCAAAGAAATTTTTATTTTTGAGGCATTTTATAGCTATGCTAGCAACTATTCCCGAAGCAATAGAAGAAATTCGTCAAGGCCGTCTAATTATTATTGTTGATGATGAAGACAGAGAAAACGAAGGTGATTTGGTTTGTGCAGCAGAAAAAATCACACCAGAACTTATTAATTTTATGGCTAAAGAAGGTAGAGGACTAATTTGTCTATCTTTAACAGAGCAGCGTTGCGATGAATTAGATTTGCCGCCAATGTCTAGCCAAAATACTTCTAGCATGGGAACAGCCTTTACTGTCAGCATAGAAGCTAAACGAGGTGTTACAACAGGAATTTCAGCAGCAGATCGTGCAACTACAATTTTAACTGCAATTAACCCTGAAACTAAGCCTAATGATCTAGCACGTCCTGGACATGTTTTTCCTTTAAGAGCGCAGCCCGGCGGGGTATTAATTCGTCCAGGCCAAACCGAAGCTAGCGTTGATATATCAAGGTTTGCAGGGCTAATGCCTGCTGGAGTGATCTGCGAAATTATGGACGATGATGGCACAATGGCTAGAATGCCACACCTAGAAGTTTTTGCTGCCCGCCATAATTTGCAAATTATTTCTGTTGCCGACTTGATTCGCTATCGTATGGAAACAGAAGTTTTAGTAAGACGCACTGCAACCGCCCAAGTACCAACAATTTATGGACGGTTTCAAGCTATTAGTTTTTATAATGAGTTAAACCGAGAAACTCACCTTGCCCTTGTTATGGGTGATATAGAGAAAAAGATAATATTTTAGTAAGAGTCCATACACATTGTTTATTAGGCGATGTTTTTGGTGGTTTAGTAGATGAAATGGGCTTTTGGCTACATCGTTCATTAGAGATTATTGCAGAAGAAGGTTGTGGGGTACTTCTCTATTTATCTATGAATAATATGGGCTATGAAATAGAGCGACACTTAAACGCGCTATCAGAGCATCAAGCTAAAAATACTGATGATCCTTTTCATTTTCGACATGGCAACCCTAGAAATTATGGTATTGGAGCGCAAATTCTCCATTTATTAGGATTAAGAAATATTCGTCTTTTAACTAATCATCCAACTAGGTTTACAGCATTAGAAGGATTTGGTATTAATATTATTGAGACTATTACTATAGAGCCATCAGAAACTAGCAATTATAGTAATTTGTTTTTTCCTGAAAAATTAGGTGTGTTGCAACGATAAGCAACTATTTAGCCTACTATCCACAACTAACCGGGATATCAAAATAATTAGCCAATTCTGGCTAATTATTTTATTTAGTTTACTAACAATATAAAGTTAAATTGTTAATATGCGCAAAACTATTTTCCGCCTTTTTCTTGTCCTAGCAGTAATTTTTCCTTTGGCTGCTTTATGTTTGCTGTTTTGGTTACAAGGAAATGGTTTTCGCAACTGGATTAGCAAGCGATTAGACCAAGAATTAGTAAAATATAACCTTTGCTTAACAGGTGATTTAGAAGTTAATCCATTAAATTTCCAGGCTGAAGTACATAAATTAAAGATTCAAACTTGTGAAAGCAAAGAAACAATCTTTACTGCTCAACGAGTATTCTTAAAAATTAAAGTTATTAGTTTTTTTAGTAAAAAGTTTCAACTACAAGATTTGGTAGTTGATGAACCAGAAATTTTTGTTAAATTTGACAGCGAAGGAAAATCTAATTTCTCTCAGATTCGTCCACCTAATAACCAACAACAAGAAAATTCTTTTATCTCTAGTCTAACAACAACAATTCGTGGTGGTGCAATAATTTATCAAGACGAGCGAGTTAGTTTTGGAGGAGAGCTTAAAAATTTTACATTAAATGCTTTAATCAATAAGGACTCTGGGCATCAAATTAATTTAATTACAGAAAATAGCTCATTAAAGTATCAAGATAAAGAGCTTAATTTAACCAAACTTAATTTACAGACAAAAATATTATCTGATAGAGCAGAAATTCAAGCACTAAAATTAGCAACTAACCTTTTTTCATCAACAATTACTGGTAATGTATCAAATTGGCAAAGCTTAAAATATAACTTGCAAGTTTCGGCTGATTTAGACTTACAAAAAACTTCTAAATTTGTTTCTTCACTACCTGACATTACAGGTCAAGCCCTTTTACAAGCAGTGGTTGAAGGTGAAAAACTAGATTATCGTTTTCAAGGTAAAATCCAAGTACCAAAATTTACTGCACCTGACATAACTGCCCAAGACCTAGAAATAACAGGCGATTTTGCTAATAGTGCTTTTTCTGGAGAAATTAAATTAGCTCAACTACAACATAAAGAAATTTTAGTAAAAGCTTTCCAAAGCCAAGACTTAGAGGCCACTAAAGACCAAATAGAAATAAAAAACTTTTCTCTAACTACTTTAGGTGGAAATGTTAATGGGAATATTTTGCTAGCATTAAATAATAGTAATTCTGAGTTAAAAGCCAAATTAAATAATTTAGATGTTGTAAGTATCAGCAAATTAATAGCTAAAAATAATCTAACTATTCCATTAACAGGAAAATTAAATGCTAGTGTAGATTTATCTTGGTTAGAAACTAACATCAATTCCCTATCAGGAGAACTAACCGCTAATTTTGATACTTTAACAAAAGATAACTTAAAAATTCCTCTAACAGGAAATCTTGTTGCTAAATTAAATAAAAATAATGTCTTACTAGAAAAAGCTATTATCAACAATGACGCTACAAATATAAATACTTCTGGAAACATTTCTTTAATAAATAAAAACATTGATTTAGTAACTAAATTTGAAACAACTAATATTCAGCAAACAAATGAGTTAGTTAGTCTATTTGGTTTAAGTTTCCTACCTAAAGACAATAACCAAATTTCTTTATCTGGAAAAGTTACTTTTGATGGTAAGTTAACAGGTCTAGCAAATTCTCCAAATATTCAAGGAGATGTTTTTGTAGAGGAAATTTTATCTGCTAATGAAGAAATAGGACAATTTCAGGGTAGCATAAATTATCAAACGAAAGAACTTAGTATTAATCAAGGAATTTTAAGGCAAAAGTCTGGCGGCCAAGCAATGGTCAACTTGTCTACTAGTTTGGTAGCAGATAGCAACACTTTAGCAAAATTAAAATTTCAAAAATTCCTAATTTCCCAAAATGCAATCAAAGCAGCTAGAAACCAAGCGTTAAAATCTGGTTCCTCTGCAAGTATTTATGTTTTATCAGCATTAAAAAATCTAGCTGGAGAAATTAACGGAGAAGTTTCACTAACAGGACTGCCAAGTTTTGGAGATTTAGCAGCTAAAAAAGCAATAGACTTAAACAAATTCCTAGGAAACTTAGATTTAACTATAAAGAATTCTCATCCTAATGCTTCATTTCGTAATTTAGCAGTTAAATTTGCAGTAGAAAACCAATCAATAAATTTTAGCCGTATAAACTTAGATTTGCCTTCTGGCACAATTTCAGGTTTAGCAAGTTATCATATACCTAGTAAAAACTACAAAGTAGATCTAAATAGTCAAAACTTAAATCTTTTAAGTTTTTCTAAATCTTTAGAGCAACAATCTACGCCTCTTAGCGGTATAGTTGCAGTAAATATTAGCGGTCAAGGCAATATTAATAATCCTATCTTTGATTTATCTCTAAAAAGCAAAGAAATATTTTTAGGCAATCAACCGTTAAAGAATTTAAGCTTAACAAGCCAAGCAAAAGAAGGTATTGCTAACTTAAAGCTAACAACTAATTATCAAAATCGTCCTTATCAGATGAATGGAAAAGTTACATTATCAGACGATCTACCTTTAGAAGCACAAATTGACTTAAAAAATGATTCCCTGCTTCCACTTCTTGCACTGTTTACAACTGTACCACCTAGATTAGAAACAATTGCAACAGGAGCATTAAAAATAGCTGGGCCACTTTCTACAGATGAAGGTTTAAGTTTAAGCAAAATTAAAGTTTTAGTTGATGTTAGCAACTTAGCCGTTCAAGTTAAAACTAGTGGAGATGAAGAAAATGTTTATGAAGTGGTTAATGAAGGGCCAATACTGCTTGAAGCAGGCTTAAACCGCTTAGTGTTTACAAAATTTAACTTAAAAGGTGACAAAACTAATTTTAGTGTGTCTGGTCGGGTTGGAGGTGGAAATAACACCTTAAAGTTATCAGGAGAATTAAACCTTAGATTACTTAATACAATCTCTAAATCGTTATTCATCAATGGAACAGCTAGTTTTAATGCTGCAATAACTAATGGGACAAATTTAACAGGTTCTGCAAGTCTAAAAAATATTGCTGTTCGTTATATTGACTCTCCTATTACATTACAAGATGGTGCGGGACAAATACTTTTTTCTAATGAGCGTGCTTTGTTAGATAACTTTACAGCTAAAGCAAATGGTGGACAGGTTAAAGTTAATGGCGGGTTGTTGTTTGATAAATTACGTCCTAGCCGATTACGTCTTAATGTTTCTGCTGCTGGTGTAGCAATAAAATATCCTGAAACCGTTCGTTCTATTGTAGATACTGAACTTTTGCTCCAAGGTAGCGATAGCGTACAACTGCTAAGTGGACGTATAAATATTCGTCATTCTGAATATAGAGAAGATGTAGATTTAGCTAAGTTAATTGCATCAAATTTTGTTTTTTCCATAGGTGATTTAACATCTTTTAGCTTTGGTGATAGCTTAAACTTAAACCTTAATGTTAATGCTCAAGATAGTATTTTTGTTGATAATAATGTAGCTGAAATGGTAGGAAGTGGAGCATTAAAAGTTACTGGAACATTAAATAACCCAATAATTTCTGGACGTGCAACTATTACACGAGGAACATTATTTTTAAGAAGTGACCGTTATAATATTACTCGTGGAATTGTAGATTTTCCTAATTCCCGTAATGGACAACTTCGCTTTGATATTGAAGCTGATACAAATATAAGAAGCTATCAAATAATCTTAAATTTAGCTGGAACATTAAACCGTTTTAATACTCTAATTCGTTCTGAACCAGCTTTACCACAGCCGGACATTATTTCTCTAATCACTACTGGACAGTTATTACCGCCTGGAACTAGTGCGCAAGCCCTAGATTCACAAACTCGGCTAAGCCCTGCTATTGGTTTACTCTCTGAAACTTTATCTCAAAAAGTAGAGCAAAGAACAGATAAGCTTTTTGGGTTAAATCGCTTTCAAATAGACCCTTTAATTGCTGGCCGAGGTTCAAACCCAACAGCTAGAATTACTTTAGGTCGTCGTATTACTAAAAATCTTTCCTTAACTTATTCAACTAATATAACAACTGGACAAGAACAAATTGTAGTAGTTGAATACCAAGTTAACCGAAATGTTTCTATAATTGGCACACGTGAACAAGATGGGACATATGGCTTTGATGTCCGTTTTCGCAAAAAATTCTAAATAATGACAAATTTGTTATGTATCTTAAAATAAGCAAATCTTTATGTTATTTATTTTGTTTATTTTGGCTAATTTCCCTGCCAGCAATAGTTTTTTGTCAATCCTTAGAAAATAGTAGAATTTCTAAAATAGAAATTAAATTTAAAAGCACTTTTAAGGATCAAGAAGAAAAGGCAGAACTACGAGATATTATCAATTTATATCCTAATCAACCTTATTCTGCTGTAAAAGTGCGAGAAGCTATACTAAAGCTTTATAAATCTGGGCGTGCTGCTGAAGTAGCAATTGAAGCAAGCCCAACGCCTGAAGGATTAGTTTTAACTTTTCTTATTACTCGACAGTTACGAATTGACCAAATAACTTTTTCTGGTGATCAAGTTTTCCCTGCTACAGATTTACGCTTGCGTACCATTGGATTAGAAGAAGGTAGCCGAGTTTCACAACCAAATATAGATAGGTCGGCTGAAAGTCTAGTAAAATTTTTTCAAGATGCTGGTTACTTTCAAGTAGCAATAAACACTAGCATACAACCTGATGAAAGCAAGGAACGAGCTAATATAGATTTTCAAATTTTAGCAGGTAGCCGTGCTATAGTTTCAGAACCACTAACTTTTACAGGAAACTTAAAACTTGATCCTTTTTCTTTAATACCGCTGCTTAAAACTCAACAAGGAAGCCCATTTTCACAAATTAGCTTACAGGAAGACATAGATTTACTGCGTAAGCGACACCTACAATCAGACTATCTTGACCCAGAAATTGGTAATCCACAAATAAGCTATAATAGCGATAACAACACAGTAAAAGTAAATTTAGCTATAAATTCTGGCCCAAAAACTACGGTTTCAGTAAGTGGTTTAGACATTTCTAATAGCAAACTTCGTGAAATACTTCCAATGTTTCGTCAAGGCGGAATTGACGATTTTACTATAGAAGAAGGTCGTAGAAACTTACTTGAGCTAGTTCAACAAGATGGCTATTTTTTTGCTCTTATTGAAAGTAATAAGCAAGATATTGATTTAGACAATTCAGAAATTACTTATTCTGTAGATCGTGGTCAACGCTATAGAGTATCAGATATAAGATTAATAGGTACAAATGAATTTACATTAGAAGACATTGCTGAGACTCTAAAATCCCGTAAAGCAGCCTTTTCTGCTCGTGGTATCACTAGCCAAGATTTTCTTAAGAGCGATAGCGAAACTATTTCTAATAGATTAAAAGCTTTAGGCTACATCAACGCACAAGTAACAGAGCGACGTTTAGGAGTATCGCCAAATAACCAAAATTTGATAATTACTTTTGTTGTAGAAACAGGATCTAGAGTTTCTATAGCAGCACGCTCTTTTGTTGGAAATGAAATCTTTACTGATGAAGATTTCATTAGTATGTTACCAAAAAGAAAACTTGATTATTTTTCTCGTTCTCGGCTAAATGAAGACCTAGAAGCTATCTTAAATGCTTATAGTAAAAAAGGCTTTGCCGAAGCACAAGTCACTGTTCAAGTAGAAAATATTGATGAAAGCAATATTAAAATTAAATTTAATATCCAGGAAGGTGATCAAGTTGTAATTAACCGTGTTGTTATTAATAATCGTGGACGTGCTAAAGAACAATACATTAAAAAATATCTTACTTTCCAAGAAAATGGCCTCTTAAAAAGAGATGATTTTAGCAAAAGCGAACAGCAACTTTATGCAACAGGAGCATTTAAGTCTGCTCAAATTCATAGCGAGCTAATTTCACGTGATGGAAACCGTGCTTTGCATGATGTGTTTGTAGAAACTGCCGAATCTATGGCTTATACGCTAACTTATGGCTTTGGCTATCAAAGCGAAGATGGAGCGCGGGGACTACTGCAAATTTCTAATGTTAATTTACTAGGACGACTTCAAACCGGTACATTAACCTTAAGGGCAAGCCCACGTGAGCAACTGGGTCAAATATCTTACCTTTTCCCTAAACCTTTTGGTTTGCCTATTAACCCTTTATTAGTTTTCTTTTATCGGAATCGTAAAGATACTAGCTTTACTTCTCGTCGTTTTACTGCTCTACTCCAAATAGAGCGACAAATTAATGAAGAAACAGATGTTTTTTTACGCTATACATTTGAGGATGTAAATGTATTTGACTTAAGAGTTAATAACATAATACTAAGGCGTAATGAAACACCTGTTAAATTAGGTCGTGTCTCTGGAACATTTGTTAGTGATAGTCGAGATAATATTTTTAATGCAACCAAAGGGACTTTTACCTCTGCTGATTTGTCTATAGCTTCAACGGCTTTAGGAAGTGAAAGAAAATTTATCAAGCTTTTTGCAAATCACCAGCGTTATGCACGTGTTCCAACCAAAGCTCCAGCAATTTTTGCAGCAAATTTACAACTTGGACTAGCTAGAACATTTGATGAGCGCAGAAGATTACCTTTAACAGAAAGATTTTTTGCAGGTGGAGCAAATACTTTGCGTGGTTTTGGTTTTGAAAGAGCCGGCCCTCGCAACACGCTTGGTAGAACGGTAGGCGGTAACGCACTACTTATCTTAATTTCAGAGCTACGTTTTCCAATTAATAATCGACTTGGAGGAGTATTATTTTACGACACAGGAAATGTTTTTCAAAAAACTTCAGATATTGCATTAAAGAAATTTTCTAACACGATTGGCACAGGTTTACGTATTGCAACCCCAGTTGGGCCATTAAGATTTGATATGGGATTTTTAATTAATCCTGGAGTACCTGAAAGAAGAATCCAGTTTCATTTTAGTTTTGGTCAAGCTTTTTAATATATGATAAATAAGGTTTTAGTAGCATTAACATTTATTTTTTTGTTTTCAATAAAAGTTGTTGCACAACCAATTTTGGTTGATCAACTAGTGGCTACAGTCAATAACGAAGCTATAACACAAAGTGATATTGTCTGGGCCTTAGCATTAAATCCAGAAGTAGCTAATAGCTCTAGTTTAAGCGAAAATTTATCATTAATGTTAGAGCAAATAATTGACCAACGTTTGTTGTTATCAGAAGCTAACCGTTTACCTAACCTAGAATTTGATAAAGCAGAAATTTCCCAGGCAATTACACAGTTAGTTAAAAAATTTCCTAATGAAGAAATGTTTTACCAACGCCTTGAGAAAGTCGGGCTAACAGCCGAAGTGCTACAACAAATTTTTCGGGATCGTTTGCTAATTTTGAAATATATTGATTTTCGTTTTCGTGCTTTTGCGTTAGTTTCAGAACTTGAAATACAGCAATATTATGATGAAAAAGTAAAACCAAAATTATCAGAAGGAAAATTTTCTCCTCCAGAAAAGTCTAGCGACGAGGAAAGAAAGCTAATTGAAGCTATTTTGGTTGAGGAACGAGTTAGCCGACAAATTGAGCAATTTTTAGAAACAGCACGACAACAAGCAGACATTGTTAAAATAGCTGATTTAACAAACTTGAAACTGACAATATTAGAGTAAAAACTAAGAAAAATATTTATTGCAAATTTATATGGACAAAATACTTAGGTTTGATCAAGGAACAATAGTTTTAGAAGGCTTTTCAAAATTACCTACATCAGTTGAGAGTTATTTTTATTATGATGCAAGGGTTGATGCTTACCGGGCTTCGTCTCATCATTATTTTGAAGTAATAAATAAAATTAAACATTTAATTAAAACCAACAAAGCAGCTAAATATAGAAAGTTACAGCTTACTACTTCCCTACCCTTAACACCTTATCCACATCAACAAGAAGCAATAAAGAGTTGGAAAGCAAATAAAGGGCGTGGCTTAATCGTCTTGCCAACAGGAGCAGGAAAAAGTTTAGTAGGCGTTTTAGCCATACTTTGGGCTTCGCGTACTAGTTTGGTTGTTGTTCCAACACTTGATTTAATGCACCAATGGTTTGCACTGCTAAAAGCTAATTTTCCAGATGTTGAAATAGGCTTAATTGGCGGCGGTTATTATGAAGTTAAAGATTTAAGTGTGGCTACTTATGATTCTGCGGCTAGGCATATGGAAAGATTTGGTAACTTGTTTGGAATGTTGGTTTTAGATGAAGCTCATCATTTACCAACAGAATTTTATAAAAATATTGCAGAATTTTCCCTTGCTCCCTATCGCTTAGGATTAACGGCAACACCTGAAAGGTTAGATTTACGTCATCACGATTTACCAGCATTAATTGGGCCGCTAGTTTATCGACGAGAAGCTATTGAGCTAGCAGGCGATATTTTAGCCCCTTTTCAAATTCGCCGTCTTTATGTTGAACTTTCAGGAGCAGAACGCCAAGCTTATCAAGCAGCATTAGAATTACGAGATAATTTCTTAAGACTTAATAATATTTCCTTAAGAAGTCTAACAGGTTGGCAACATTTTGTTATGATGTCGGCTCGTACTTCTATAGGTCGTCAAGCAATGAGAGCGCACCGAGAAGCCAGACGACTTGCCCAAGCAGCACCAGCAAAACTTCGTACTTTAGAAGTTATACTTTTACAACACCAAGAAGAAAAAACTGTAATTTTTACTGAAGATAACGCTACAGCTTATGAAATTTCAAAAACTTTTCTTATTCCTTGTATCACCCATCAAACACGAGTAAAAGAGCGTCAGCATATTTTAACTTCTTTTCGCTCAAGTAGTTATAAAACATTAGTCACCAGCAAAGTCTTAAATGAAGGTGTAGATGTTCCTGATGCTGCAATTGGAGTAATTTTGTCTGGAAGTTCGGTTAATCGTGAATTTGTTCAACGACTTGGGAGAATTTTACGCAAATCAGAAGGTAAGCAAGCCGTTTTATATGAAATAGTTACACGTAATACCCAAGAAGAGCGAGTCTCACAACGTCGCCGAGAAGGTGTCTTACTTAATACTGATGAACCATCAACTAATAATGAGCAAAATAATGCTTTACCGTTATTTGATACCAGTAATTTAGATAGTGATGGCGAGGAGGAATTTTAGTGCTACCTAGCGAATTACTACGTAATAGTGTTAAAGCTGGACAAGCTTATCCTTTCTACTTAAAAGGTGAAAAAACATCTTGGGCAGCAAAAGTTTTACAAGTAATTAATGAGCAGAACGGTCAAAGTCGGGGCGAGTTGGACGAAGCATTAAAAGCTTTAGAAGGCGATTCACCAGACTATCAGCTAGTTAGAGGTTTAGCCCATTTAGTATTAGCAGACGCAAACTTTAGTATTGCCTGTGAAATTGAGCCTGAAGTTTTACGAGAGGACGCATTTTTACTAGCTACAAAATATGGTCACGGTACAAAACAAAAAGAGCAAGTATTGCAGGAATTAGCCATTAAGCATAATTTACCAGTGGAAACAATTCCAGACGCTTTATATGCAGATTTGCCAGAAAACCACATACTTACAGGTGTTCCAGAAACAACAGCAGAAAAACTAGTGGATTTATATAATTTAGCTCAAGCTCAAGGGTTACTTTATTATGCTAAATGGCTGGTAATTCATGCCTATCGTAACGAGCCAGGAGAATACCGAAGGCTTTTTCATCGCTTAAAGCTTTATGGGCTAATGTATGCTGTAGAAGGAAATTTAGAAGATGGTTATAGAATTCATGTTGATGGCCCAGCAAGCTTATTTCATCAAACCCGGCGTTATGGGGTAAAAATGGCTGCATTTTTGCCAGCATTATTACAGCTAACCCGCTGGGCAATGGAAGCAGAGCTTGAAATTAAAGGGAAAAAAACAATTTATGCTCTAACTTCTGAATCTGCATTAAAATCGCATTTTCCTAAGCCTCCGGTTTACGATAGTTTACTTGAAAGTGCTTTTGTTGAACGTTGGTCAAAAACTGATACAGTTTGGGTAATAGAGCGAGAAGTAGAAATAGTTGACTTAAAAGGGACAGTTTTTGTTCCAGATTTTGCTCTACGTCATCCTGATGGACGAGTTAACCATGTGGAAATAGTAGGCTTTTGGCATCCAGATTACTTAAAACGTAAATTTGATAAGGCTCGTAAGCAGGAATGAAAAACTTGTTACTAGCTGTTTCTGATAGGCTTAACGTTACTGACGAGCATTTAACAGGTCTAGCCGGGCCAGTAATTTTTTTTAAGGGTAAACTAGAACCAAAAGCTGTGTTAGAAGTAATAGAAAATCTAGAAGACAAAGAAACTCTATAGATAATGATTCGATTTTTGTTTATGGAAGGTTTTTACCTGTTGCCATGCTTGATGTGGCTGACTATACTTAGCTAGCTTATCTTTTTTATTTAACAACAAAATTTAGGAGTTTATTTTATGGGAAGCAAATTTTTCTATGGTATGTTTGCCTTTACTCTAGCTTTCCTTTTTAGGATTAATTGGCTACTGGGCAGTAAATAAACAATATGTCTCTAAATCAGAAGGCTATTATCATGGTTGCCCTAAATATAAACAATTTAATAAAAATACTATTAATAGAGATCCTATTCTCTACAAAAGATAAGTAAATATCATTAATTAATTTGAAAATACTTTGGTAATTATTTATTACTAAATTTTAAGATTTGTCTATGAAGAAATTAGTTTTATCTATATTGTTACTTAGTTTTTTTACCATTAAATGTTTTACCTAAACCGTTAATTTACTATAATTTACCACAAGCAAATAAATCAAAACCTGCTACTGACTGGAAAGAATATATTTCTAAAACTGGTAATTTTGCAGTTTTATTACCTCCAGGACAACCAGTAGAAGAAAGCACTCCACAAATTCGGGTGAGACTTGATCAAGGCCCGCGCACCTATGGAGTGGCTCGCCTGGACGGTTTTAAGTTTGCTGAAACAGCACAAAAAACTGTGGATGGAGCAGCAGACGATTTTCTTAACACTTCTGAAGGCAGGCTAGTTGATAAAAAAGTGCTTGCTATTGGTGGTTATCCTGGGGCATCAATAAAATTCCAAACTGCTGAACCTCCTGGGACTACAGAAGCACGCTTTTTCTTAGTAGGCCGTTATATGTATGCCGTTATTGCATTTACTCGTAATGGTAGTAGTGAAGATGAGGCTAATAAATTTCTTAATTCTTTTCGCTTACTAAATAATAAGGTTTAATTTTCAAACTATTATTTTAGTAATTCAAGCATTTGTTCTGGGCTAAGTCTTGCTTGGAGTAGACGGTTATAAAGTTCGCCTAGTTCTATAAATAACTCTGGTGAAATAGAGGAAAGCAAATCAAATTCTATATAGCTTTTAGCTTTGCTACTACGTAGGTGCAAGAATTGGCCTTTAACAATTTGTTGTTCAGTTAAGATATTTGTATGGCGTTTTCCCTCTACATATAAATCTGCTGTACCTGCATTGGTATAAGCTAAAATAGCTATTCCGCCTTCTTTACTAGTATAATTACATAAACGTAGAGCTACTTCTGCAATTTCGATGTTATTCATAAAAACCTCTTTATTATTTTATAAGCTTGCTTTTATATGCCACAGTTGCTTGACAATTTTAATAGCAACTAGTCATCATTCTCGTTTTCTACGCCTAAGTTAATAATATTTTTAATATTTCAAAAGGAATTACTCATGCGCTGGTCAAAAATATTTATTCCTACACTACGCGAAACCCCTGCAATGGCTGAAGCTATTAGCCATAAGCTTTTACTACGTGCAGGTTATATACGTCAACTTACTTCAGGCATCTATTCTTATTTGCCACTTGCCCAACGAGTATTGCTAAAAATTACAAACATAATTCGTGAAGAGATGAACAATATTGGAGGACAGGAATATTTATTACCAGCCTTAAATCCGGCAGAAATTTGGCAAGAAACAGGTCGTTGGCAAGTAATGGGCGACAATATGTTCCGTCTTAAAGATCGCAAAGGTGCAGATCTTTGTTTAGGAATGACTCATGAGGAAGTTTTTACTTCAATTGCTCGTGATGAGCTACGGTCTTATAAACAACTTCCTCAAATTTGGTATCAAATCCAAACAAAATTTCGTGATGAAGCCCGTCCTAAATCAGGTGTTTTAAGAGTTCGTGAATTTATTATGAAAGATTCCTATTCTTTTGATTTAGATTGGGAAGGTTTAGACCAAGCATTTGAGTCACATAGAGAGGCTTATTGTCAAATTTACAAGCGTTGTGGAGTAGAGTTTTCTATTGTAGAAGCATCTTCTGGCGCAATGGGTGGAAGTAAATCTAGTGAATTTATGGTTTATTCTGATGCTGGTGAGGATTGGATAGCTAGTTGTGCAGATTGTCAATATGCTGCAAATGTTGAAAAAGCAACTTCGGTTTTACCTGCAATCGTTGATGAGCCTGCACCAGAAAAGGCAGAAAAATTCCCTACTCCAGGAGTAAGAACAATTGAAGATTTGACTACTTTCCCTGGTGGTGCAACAGCAGAGCGACAAATTAAAACTTTGATTTATATGTTAGATGAAAAACCTGTTTTAGTTTTACTTAGAGGAGATCATCAATTAAATGAAACAAAACTTGGTGATGCAACAGGAGCAATTAATTTAAGAGCAGCACATCCAACAGAAATACAAAATTTACTAGGTGCTATGCCTGGCTCATTAGGTGCTGTTGATGTCAAAGATGCTTTTATAATTGCTGATAATGCCTTGCAAGGCCGTAGCAATATGGTGACAGGAGCAAATTTAGATGATCATCACTTAAGAGGCGTAGTAATTGAGCGTGACATTAAAGTCAGCAAATGGGCTGATTTACGTACAGTTGTAAGTGGTGAAGGTTGCCCACAATGTTCAGCTAAATTAAGAGTAGATAAAGCTATTGAAGTTGGACATATTTTCAAGCTTGGAACTAAATATAGTGAATCTATGGGAGCAAAAGTCTTAAACGTAGAAGGAAAAGAAACTCCAATTATAATGGGTAGTTATGGAATTGGTGTTGGTCGTATTATGGCTTCAGCAGTTGAGCTTTATAATGATAAAGATGGAATTTGCTGGCCTGTGTCAATTGCTCCATTTGAAGTAGTTATTACCCCAGCTAATTTTAATGATGAATCTCAACGTGAAGCAAGCGAACATCTTTATAAAGAGTTAATTGCTATTGGAATTGATGTTTTATTAGATGATCGTAATGAACGACCTGGAGTTAAGTTTAAGGATGCTGACCTTATAGGTATTCCTTATCGTGTTACAGTTGGAAAGAAATTAGGCGAAGGAAAAATAGAATTTTTTACCCGTAAATCAAAACAAAATCAAGATATAGCTTTAGATCAAGTTGTTGAACTTTTAAGACATTCTATTGCTACAGAAAAAGTTGTTAGCCGTACAAACTAATAGAGTGTATTATCTCATTGTAATAGTTAAAGTTATAGGTTTACTGCTCTAGATAATCTACTAGAATATTCTAGTTAAGCTACTTTTCAACAGATTGACGATGAATCACCTCATCGATTCAGTGTAAAATATGCTGTGATTTTGGGATTTGCCAAATTTTTTCAATGCTTTGACCAAAATAAAAGCTTACATATTAAAATTAATAGTAAATATTATTATCGTGTTCCTGCTATGATTTTTTCTATTACTGAGCATTGCTAGTCTGTTTGTTCTTTGCTTTTGTTTCGCATCCCTATTCTTTTCACAGTAGCCCCGATTAATTGGAATGCTACCCAAATGCTTGCTACTCTCTCTACCATTGATATATGGCAGGCGCATTTATTCCATAAGCTTTTGGGTTTTGACCAATTAGACCTAAGGCAAGACAATCTATAGTAAAATTATAAACATCATCATTAATTTCACCTTGTTCTCGTAAAAACCAAATATTTCTTTCTGTTTGTGGATTTTTAACAATTCTACGCATAACTGCTAGTAGTGGGTGAGATTTTTTTGTTCCGCTCCCCATTCGATAAGCAGCAATAATAATTAGACTACTATCTGCTAAGGTTGTGCCAAAAGTTGCTCTAAGAGCTATTAATTCTGTTAAAACTTTCTTAGCCATTATATTTAATTCATAGTGTTCTTTATTATTAGTTAATTCAACTAACAATATATAAAAAAGTAATGCTGGTTCTACGCCTTCTTGTCTAGCTAGCAATGCTAGTTTTTCTGTTTGTTGGTTTAATGAAAATAAAGTATTTGCTACTAAAGGTTGATTTTTATAATTTTCAACTCTAGCTTTAATTTCTTGAAGTGCTGTTTCTGGAAAAACATATGGTTTATCATCACTACTAATACGACGAATTAGCTCTATAACTGATCTTTCAAATTGTTGATCTATAGCTTGGGAACTATTTCTTAGTTTCTCTGAAGATGGATTTTCAGTATAAGTTGATAAAGGTCTTAATTTTAGCCCAAATGCCCAAGGATTTTCTCCAATAATTGCAGCAGCAAAAAACTTTGGTACATATTTAATATTTTCATTTTGAAACGGTCTATCTAGTTTTGTGGAATTAGCAACTAGAGTCCAAAAACTACGTTCACGATTTTCACTACTAATAACATCATGAAGGTCTCGTCTAACAGAATCAGGGCTACGATTATAGCCAGCTATTCCTAAAGCAACGCTCATAGCATCGGGCCCAAATTCTGTGATTCTATCAGCCATATAGCTTGCTGCTGCTGGTGACATTTTCTTTACATCACAACGATCATTTGGGTCTACTCCATAAGCTCTAGCCGTTGCAGGCATAAATTGAAATAGTCCTTTAGCCCCTACAGGGCTTTCCAAACAGTCATGATATTCTGTTTCAATCATTACAATATAAAGTCCTACAACAGGCGCAACTCCACGCAAATTAAAGGCTCTAATAATTTCTGGAGCATAAAGACTTGCACGAGCATAAAGACTATTAAGATTTTCACCCCAAAGCCTTGTAGAGCTTGTATTAGCTCTTTGTGCATAAGAATCAACATATTTTTTTATATAGCCTAAAACATCATCAGTAAAAGCATAAGGACGATTACCCATCATCATTGAAATGTGTTGAGCTTGTTTATCAAGAAACTCCAGTTTTTCTTCTTCTGACATTTTTAGATAAAGTTTTACATCTTTTTTTATAAATTCTTCTTTAGGTAAATTATTTTCTACTAAATCATTTTCGGTTATTAAGTCTTCTGTTTGAGGAGTTTCATTAGTTGATGTAGACAAATTATTGTCTGTAACTTCTTCTATATTAGTAGTATTAGATATTTTGTTTGGCTCTTTGGTTAAAAACCAAATTAAACCTGTTATAGCAAATAAACAACTAATCATTACAAAAATAATTTTTACCAAGCTTGTATTTTTAGGAAGTTTATTAACCGGTGTAGTAGTTTTTTTATGAACGGTTGTTAAGGAAGATTTAATTGATATATCAATAAATGTAGTTTTCCCTAATCTAATTTGATCGCCATCATTAATAGCTAATCCTTGTGTTGGCACAAGTTTATTATTTACAAAACTTTCACCATTAGAGCTTTCATTAAGTATCCAAACACGGCTATTTTCTTGATGAATGCTAGCATGGATTTTTGAAAGGCTAGGGTTTTGAATAATAAGATTAGCTTGATTTCCACGCCCTATGGTTAGATGATTAGTTTTCATCTCAAAACTTTGTGTAGATTCTGGAGATCTAATAGTTAAAATTATTGTTGTCATAAAATTAATAAAGCGACGATAATCTTTCTTGTTGTAAAGCAAAGGCTTGTGGATTTTCTCCTACAATGCCAGCAGCAAAAAAATTTACAACATGTTTTGCTGCATCTTGGCTAATCAAACCTTTTTCTACTGTATACCAAAAATCATTTTGCCAGGTAGTCGCTAAATCACTTGTTGCTAATTTAGTTCGCAATTCTCCTGCTTCGCCAACTGTTTGACCATAACAAGCAATAGCATAAACAAAATTGTCTATGCCAAAAACATTAATTAAATCTTTAAGATAAGCTGCTGCAATTTCTGCACCTCTTTTTGGATCATTAAGCATTGTTTCTTGTTCACCTGGTAAAAGATAATTTTTCCCTATTTCTTTAGGAATCTGCCATAAACCTACTTTGCTATTGTTATTAGAAGGTTGAAACTTACTTTCACTTGTTGCCAAAACAAAACCTAACAAAGGGTGTAATCCTTTGTCTCTAAAAGCTTTTATGATTTCCCTTCTATTACGACGTGCATTATTAATTGTATTAATACAATAGCTATTTGTAGATAAGCGTATCTTTTCTACAAAACCTGGTCGCAAATTATAACCACTTTTTTGTGCTATTTGAGCTACTAAATTTGTAGTCATAACGCTTATGTCTACTCTAGGTGTTGAAGAAATATTTCTATCATAATTACTAGAATCTATTGCAGGTGTTGAAGTTGCAGTAGCTATTTCAGCCATTTCAAAAGCTAACAATAAACTTTCTGACTGCAAAGTCTTTTTTCCTTTAGTATCTTCTAATGTGATAGAAAGAATATGATTACTAGTTGTTAAGCTAGGAAATTTTGTAGCTAGTTTTGCAGGCTCAATAACAAGCTTATATGGAGGGCTTTCACATCTAGCAATTTCTACACCGTCTAATTGATAAATTAATGTATCAATATTTTTTGTGTCTTTTACTTCTAACAAAATACTTGTAGAAGCACGAATAACTGAACCACTAGCAGGGCTAACAATATGAACTAGGTTTGTTGGTTTTTGAGGTTCTGGATAAAAAACTAAAAAAATACTAGCAAAAGTAATAATTAAACCTAAAGCTATTGCTGATAAAACTAGTAAAATAGAAGGTTTACTTTTAGGTGACTTTTCTGCTGTAACAAAATCACTTTTTAATTCTTGATTAGGTTCTTTAGCTACTTCTAAATTAGGTTTTTCAAAAGTTGATTTAGGTAAAATTCTTTGTCCTTCTTGATGAAATATAAATTTGCTTGCTCCTATTTCAATTTTATCTTCAGGCTTTAATTTTTTTCTCCATAAATTGCTATTCCATTAACTAATATAGGAATGTTTTTTGATAGATTAGTAAGATAGTAGCTTTGATGTCTTTTTTCTAAAATAGCTTGGTAAGGTGAAATGCTAGGATGCTTGATAACAATACAGTTATCAGATGCTTGCCCAATAGTTATATTAGGCATTATTTCAATATCTTTTTGTGTTTTATCAGGTAAAAATACTGTTAAAAATGTTTTCATTTTTGCACCTCATTAACAAATCTCCTTAGAAAGTCTATCCTCCTAACCTACTTAATTTTACTATTATAATTTCTTGTTCTTCTTTAATTTCAATAGTTTGTGTATATGGTTCAAAGCCAAATGCCTTTACTTTCAAGCAATATTTTCCTGGAGGAACAGCTTTATTTAGTTCAAACCAACCATCTGCGTTGCTTCCTCCCCAACAAAGGAGATTTTTAGGAGTAACTTCATCTGTTTCTGCTGCAATCAAACCAACACGCGCACCAGCAATAGGTTCATTATCTGTTCCTGATTTAATAATTTTTCCTTGTACAGTTACTAAATTTACAGGAATAACTTGTTGAACATTATCAGGGGGGTTTGTTGTATTGGGGTTATCAGAAAAGGAATTTTTATCTAATTGCCCTAACATAGCAGTAATCAAATATGCTGGGCGTAAAAATCCAACAGCACCATAAGATTGCGTTATATCAGGAAAGCCGTCACCATCCTTATCAATTTCTTGGCTATCAACAACAATTTTTGTTGGAATACCAATTAATTTACCATTACCATTAACTGCTGCTCCTCCACTATTACCACGAATTAACCTAGCATCTGTTTTAATCCATTCCTCTAGCAAATCTTTTCCTTCTACAATACCAGTGTTAACAGTAACTGTTTTTCCTCCTTTTTCTGGATAGCCAATAACTACAATATCATCAAGGAGTTCTACAGGATTAGTTTCTATATTTATGGCTGGTAAATTAATTGAAATTTGATTTTTTTCGTCTTTGCTTTCTTTGATAACTTGAAGTAAAGCAAGATCTTGCTCTTTATTGATTATGGTTGTTGTTAAACGATAGCGTTCAATATTGCTATCATTTTTATTAAGTTCAAAAAATATTTCTGGGTAAAGCTCTCCTGTTTGAGTATTTTGTATTACATGATAATTAGTAGCAATAATTCCATTTGCTCTAATAACAACACCTGATCCACGGGGCCGTAAATTTTCTTTATTATTATCTCTAATTAAAATTAGCCCAATAGAGCTAATTGCTTCTCTAACTTTTTCTTTAGATATTTTTGTTTGTTCTATTGTCTGATTTGACGATAGTTGATTAGTTAAAGCAAGTGGCAATCTTTTAGTATCTTCTAGTTTTGTACAAGAAAAAAGTAAGTTAGAAATAGTTATTAGCAAAATTAATAAAAAGCTTTTTCTCTTGTCAAACATAACTTAGCCCTCTTATTGCAAAAATTGCAAAATAGGAAGTTATCAATAGTTTTGCTTACCTTAAATTCTCATCTATTTTTTATCAACAGATGATTTTTTAACCTTAAATATGTTGTAAGCGAATTTCAAAAACAGCTACTTCATTGGTTTTTAATCTACTAGCATCTTTATCTTTTGATCGATCGCCTCCTTTATCAGGAATTGCTATATAAGTTCCTTCTGTAGTTTTATCTTTACCAGGAGATAAAATTATGCCTCGTTGACGCATAGAGCCTGCGCCGCTTTGAGGCAGTACACTAGTTATATTTTCTACTACAATACCGCTTTTAGGTGTTTTGTTAACTTGTCCAGAGAGTTCAGCCGCAACGCTAGAAGCTGTTTCGCCTAACTCACCTTGAGAGTTTTTTACCGCCTGGTCAAAAAAGGCTATTGCATCCTTGGACATAATAACTTGAACTATCTCTGTACCTTTTTCTTCATCAAATACAAAGGTATTAAGATTAGGTAATTCATAACGTTGTCCATGAATTATGCGATTACTTTCTTTATTAAAAGGAAATAGAACTCTTTTCTTTCCTCCAGGAGTTACATTAATAACATAGACAAAACCATCAAAATTACTTTCAAAAGCAATTTTTATTTGATCTCCTTTTTGAAAAGCGCGGCTAGGATCAACAGGAGCAAATTTAGTTTCATCTATCTTCTTTAAAATCAAAATATGTATTGCATCAGCTTGGTTATTAACAAATAAACCTCGAGCGCGTTTACTTTGTGGAAAAGCTGTTAAGCTCATTACACAAATAGCTATTAAGAAAATCGTCAAGTAATAAAGCTGTTTCATAACTATCACCCCCATTAGAAACTTATTTTTCCTAACTAAGACCCATGTGTAATAACAATTGTTTCTATTAAGTCTTCATTATCTTTAGCATTAGTATTTGTCACCCAAGTTATATAACGTCCGCTACCTCCTTCTGAGTAAGAAAGGTCTGGTCGGCTAGTACGTTTTAGTTTTTGACCAGAAGTAGTTTTTAAGTCATTGATTATATTTAATTTAATTGTGCCTGGTATGTCTAAACTTTGATTAGGTAAACTTGTAATCATGTCGCGACTACAAATAACAGTAAATTCCTCTCTTCCTGCTGGAGGAGTCATTTTCCACCAACAATCACGAGGATCATCAAATTCAGGAGTTGGACAATAGGCAGGTAGGACATACTCTTGATCTTTTTTAACATAATTTTCCCCGTTATTTATCCTTGAATCTGGAAAAATTAATGTGCCATCTTGTCCTTCACTATGATGAATTATATAAAGGTAAACATTTTGATTAGCTTTTATAGCTAGTCGTATCCGATCACCTGTATGAAAAATAGCGGTTGGGTTGGTTTCTTGAACAGTGCCATCACTATTTCGCTTTAACATACGCCATTCTAAAGTTAGAAGTGGAACACGTTCTACACGCCGATGAGGAACAGATTTTCTTGTTGGTTTAGACACACGTTTTACTGCTACAGGCTTATCCCAAACCAATGAGGAATCTTGTCCTAAACTTAGGTTGACTAGTTGAAACTGTGCTAACAAAAAAAACAAAAAGATAATAATTAATTTGTTTTTATATTGTTTAATTTTCATAATCTTTATCTCCTTTGTTAGACAGTCCAATTTTTTACAGTACACTTAATTTATTTATTGATAGGCTGTTTTAAGAAACTTTGTAGTTTTGGGTCACTTGCCAGAACTGCACAACGAAAGCCAATTAACCAACTACGGTTTTTTACTTCATCTGCCTTAAAATCTGGTGTGTGATAAAATCGGCGGGTTGTGCGAGCATCTTCAAAACTACTACGGAAACTTCCTCCACGTACAACACGATTTGTTGTCCCATAATTTGTATCTGTTGATTGACTGCCTGCATATGCTTGATAGAAACTATCTACCCACTCAGCAGCATTTCCAGCCATATCTTCTACACCATAACTACTTGCTCCACTACTATATTGATTAATTGGACTAGGATGAGCAGTATTAATATTGGCACGTATTGGATCAGGATTATCTCCCCAAGGCCAAATACGCTTTCTTTGCGCTTTTGCATCCCAGGCAGCAGCTTTTTCCCACTCAGCTTCACTTGGTAATTTTTTATTTGCCCAATTAGCATAAGCATTAGCATCATTCCAAGTAATACCAACTATAGGCAAATTAGGGTTAGAAAAATAATTCTCATCCCACCAAGGATTACTTGGCATTGAACGATTAGTAGCTTGGCAAAATTTTTGATATTGTCCATTTGTAACTTCATATTTATCAATATAATAATCTGGTAAATAAACTTTTTGCTCTACTTGCTCATTTGGTAAATAATTGTTACTACCTAAAATAAACTCTCCTGCTGCTATTAGCAGCATTTGCCCGTTATAGTCTATTGCTTCAGGAAGCGAGTTTTTTCTTTCTAATGCAACTAGTTGTGCAATTATAGATTCTGTAATTCCTGCTGTAGCCGTTACAGTCGTGTTAAATTCGTTATATCCTTCTCTAGTCACGCGCACTAGTCTTTTACCTGGTTTAAGATAAGTTACTTTCGTACTACCATCTGGCAAGGTTATGCCTCGACTAACATTATCTATTAAAATATCGCTGCCTGTGGGCGCACCACGAACAATTAAAGTAAAACCTAATTGATTAGGTAAGGCTAAATAAATAATTAATATTACTGCAAAAAGAGAAAATGTTATAATAACCCCTAAACTCCACTTAGGTAAATTCGCTGACGGTAGAAAATTTGATTTTTCAACATAATTAGGTTTTAAGTTAGAATTTTGCAAATTGGAAGTAGTGGTTGGTAAAGAAATATTACTAATAGGAAGTTTTAATGTTTCTAATTGATTGAATTTACTATTTGAATCAGCTAACTCCCTATTATCTTTCATAAAATCCTCCTTTTACCAAAAAATTTTCCACTCTTATTAGCCTCTAGTTATAAAAATAAATCAAAATTAGCTATTTGTTATTTATGCAATGAACGTGCCTTTAGATAACTTTATATTTATAGGCTTTTATCTTGTCAAAATGTGTAATATTACTCAAAATTTCTTGATCTGGGTCAAAAGACACAAATATATAAAATACAATCTACTTGCTTTGTATCAATTTTGTAATCATTCAAAAGAGCCTGTGTAATATTTCTATTTCTTTATCTTTATCATTTACTACACCGTAAATTAAGCTAGACCATGAGTTAAAGCTATGTTTGAATTTATTTTATGACTATTTTATATGATTTAATTATTATTGGTGCCGGGCCAGCAGGAATTGCAGCCGCTTATACAGCCCAAAAATTACAACTAAATTATTTAGTGTTAGAAAAAGCCAAATTGCAAATACAATTTATAATTACCCTCTTGGCAAAGAGCTTTTTTCTACTGCTAATGAACTAGAATTTGACCCTAATACGCTTCATTATTCTGGAACAAAACCTACTAGAGAAGAGCTTCTAAATTATTACAATAATTTCGTTTATAAAGTACATAACTTAAATATTTATACGGATGAGCCAGTTATACAAATAATAAGTGGTAAAATAATGAGTGTAATTTCCACTAAAGATCATTATAAGGCTCTTAATGTTTTGGTAGCAGTTGGAACAATGGGAATCGTTAACAGATTAAATGTAAAAGGAGAAACCCCAGAAAGAGTAAGTTATTTTTTCCGTGAGGCTGCATCATTTAAGGAGAAAGAAGTAGTAGTAATAGGCGGGGGAAATTCCGCAGCAGAAACTATGTTGGATTTATGCCAAGCAGGGGCAAAAGCAACAATGGTGTTAAGACGCTCTTCTTTGGATCGTATTGGACAAGGTACTGGAATTAAGCCTTGGGTGCAAATGCCACTAGAACAAGCATGGAAAACAGGAAAACTATCAATAGTTTTTAATGCTCAAATAAAAGAAATTCTACCTACTAGTATTAAGTTAATAGTTAAAGATGAGATTAAAGAAATTGCGTGTGAGCAAATTTTTGCCTTGACAGGAACTAAGCCCGACGTACAATTGCTAGAAAGAGCAGGAGCAAAAATTGCTGAAGATGGAAAGCCTATATATGATATAAAAACTTATGAAACAACTATACCTAACTTATTTGTTATAGGACATTTAACTAGAGAAATGCACATGAAGAATGCTATTGCTTTGCCACCTCAGATTGTTAGGTATATTGCTAAGCTGTTAGCAAAGATAGGTTAACTAGGCTTATATAGAAAAAATAATATGTTATACTTTGCTAGCTATTAACAAAATAATTACTATTTAAAATATATTAAACAATTATACTAAGTGTTTTTATGATAAAGTCTTGGTTAAAAGTCTTAATTACTTTAATAATGTTCCTAGCTACCACTAGCTTATTAATATTACTATCTTTTTTCCAATCATCAGTAGGTTCATTAATAGTTACTACTAATCCTACAGGAGCAGAAATTTGGTTGGATGGAAAGTTGATAGCTAAAACCCCAGCAAAATTAGAAGCGGTGTCTACAGGAAATCATAAAATTAAACTAGCAAAACAAGGCTTTTATGCTTTAGAACAAGAGATTAAGATTAACGAAAAGCAAACTACTACATTACCTCTATTTTCCTTACAACCAGATAAACCTATCCTTACAAATAATTTAACTAGTAATGAAAGTTCTCCTAGTGAGCGTATTAAAGAATTTCGGCGTTTAGCAGAAGGAGCATATTTAAGAGGAGATTATGCTTTTCCTGAAAAAAGCAGTGCTATTTATTTTAACAATATCGCACTAGCAATAAATCCTAATGACACTAAATCATTACAATTAAACAAATTAATTCGAGAAGCATTAAAAAAACAAGCAGAAACTGCTTGGCAAAAAAATGATTTTGGCACTTCTCTATCAGCTTATAGCCAGTTAATAGAAAATTTTCCTACAGATGTTACAACATTAGCAGAATTAAAACGGGTAGAAAACAAGTTAGCTAGCCGCCGTAATTTAATTCCTCATTTTTTAAGATTGGGAGAAACTGCTTTTAATAACAATCGACTATTTTCACCTAACAATAATAGTGCGTATTATTATGCGTCACAAGTTTTGATGATAGATCCAAACAATGAAAATGCTTTAGCTTTAAGGTTTCGTATTAAAGAAAAACTTTTAATAGAAGCACAAGATTTAACTTCACAGGATGATTTAGCAGGAGCAGTAAAAATATTCCAAAAAATGTTACGACTTTTCCCTGAAGATGGACGCATTGTTAGTCAAATACAAGTTCTTAATAGTCAAATAGAACAACAAACTAATGCAACAAAACGAGAATAAAATTTATTATTAGGAAAATTTATGGAAGAAGTTACTCTAGCACTAATTTGTGCTAATTTGTCTGTGGGAGAACAAATAAGGGTGCGTACTTCTGTTGGTCGATTATTACTAGGAACATTTCTTAGTTATGAGACAGGAGGAGTAATAGGTATTTTAGTATTATCCCAGGACGGCAACACACTTTGTCTTCCCTCTAATCAAATAGAGCGGATATTAGTTTATGATGAAGATAACACGGAAGATACACTTTCCCCAACAATTTTAGATTAAGTATTATTTATATATAAACTTTTCTTTAAAATAATTTAACAGAAATATTGGTTCTTTGTTCGGTTAAAATTAGCAATCAGCATTTTTAATCTTTCTAAGGTTGTTTTTAGTGGTATTTAATAAATTAAAAGACAGCTTTATTGCTGCTAAAAAACCTCACCAAAATTTGTTGATTGGCCTAACTATAGTTTTAGTTAGCTTAGTTTGTTTTGCTAATAACCTAACAGGAAAATTTATCTATGATGATTATTTAGTAGTAGTAGATAATACCTCTATTAAATCTCTTAGCAATATTCCTAGTTTATTTTTCCAAAGTTATTTTGGAAAAGACAACTTGGCAGGAACATATCGACCATTAACAACAATCAGCTTTGCCTTAAATTATACAATTGCTGGATTAGAACCTTATAGTTATCATTTAGCAAATATAATAATAAATGCAATTAATAGTTTGTTAGTTTATTGGATAGTAAAACATTACTCAGAGAGTAAATTACTAGGCATATTTACAGCACTATTATTTTCAGTCCATCCTGTTCATAGTGAAGCAGTTGCAGCTATTTATGGTCGTCCAGAACTACTTGCAACAATGTTTTTACTAATAGCCTGGGTTTATTACTTAAAATCATTAACAAGTAAATATTATTATCTTATATCTTTGTTAAGTTACTTTCTATCACTACTTTGTAAAGAAAGTGGAATAGTTTTTTTTGGTATTCTACTGTTAGTACAATTTTGTACTAAAACTTCTTGGAAAGAACGTTTACTTCCTAATCTTAAATCTTTGGGATATATTTTTGCTACTATTCCTTATTTAATTATACGTATTTGGATTACTGGTGCTTTTGGTGTTCCAAAAAGTAGTCAAATGCTTGGAGAAGAAAGCTTTTCTACTCGTGTTTATACAATGAGTTTTGGTTATATTAAGTATTTTCAAATGCTAATTTGGCCGTCAAAACTTTACACAGAATATGATTTTAGTGTTGTTCCTAAAATAACTTCTATTAATTTTACTGTAGCCTTATCATTAATAATTATTTCATTAATAATTATAGTAGGATTTTGGCAAACAAATAAAAATAGGATAGTAGCTTTTGGGATACTATTTTTCTTTGTAACAACTAGTATTATTTCTAATATATTTCTGCCAACAGGAATTTTGATTTCTGAAAGAACAATTTATTTAGCTGTTGGGTCAATTTGTTTACTTATAGCAACAGCCTTTTATAAAGTTTATAAGATGGGTTGGACAAAACTTGCATTAGTTTTTTTTATTTTTACTTTGCTACTTGCTAGTCTACGAACTAGCTATAGAAATCTTGATTTTCAAAATGATGAAGTGCTTTTTGCTTCAACATTAAAAATATCTCCAAATCATTTTAAGGCAAACTATTGTTTAGGTTTATATTATGAAAATATAGGTCAAATTGACAAAGCAGAGGTTTATCTAAAAAAAGCTCTACAGCTTAATGAGACTTCATCATTAGCAAATGTGGCATTAGCAAATTTTTATAATAAACAAGCAAAAGTAGATTTAGCAATACATTTATTTAAAAGAGCTATTGAACTAGATCCAAATAACGCTGATGCACATAGTTTTTATGGAGCTATTTTACTATCGCAAGGTAATTTATGTGCTGCAAAAGATCATTTAACCAAAGCTTTGTCAACAAACAAAAGTCTAGTAAAAGCACATAATAATTTAGGAGTAACATTTGCTCAAATGAATCGTTATCAAGAGGCAAAACAAGAGTTTGAAAAAACTCTAGAGCTAGATCCAAATTATCAAGCAGCAAATGAGAACTTAAATTTATTAAAAAGCTTAGAACACAACTCTAATCCTCCAATAAACTGTCCTTAAAAAATAATCTAAGAATGCTCCAAAAAAGTTTTAAGATAAAGTTACAGTAAAATTATTATTGGTTAGAAGTAGGAAAAATTGTCTCGCTTCAAACAAAGATAATGCTATTATCTAGTTTAAGATAAAGTCACAAAGTTAAGTTAATTTAGTGATTTCGGAGTATTTTAATAGTAATTTAGTGATTTATCTCATGGTCAAAAACATCTGATCTATTAAATTCTGCATCAGAAATGGTGACTATCAAAATAGTTAATTCTTTTAACTTATTAAAAATAAACTATTTCTTTGTTTATCAGGAAAGGAAATAAGATGAAATTCAAAGCTTTAATTATGGCGGTTTTACTCTGTACAAGTACAACAATGGTTATTGCACAACCTGCAAAAAAAAATACTCCTACGCCAAATAAGCCTAATTCAAATAAATCTATTGAATCAGAAGATAAGAAAAAGAGTGAAAATTTACTTAATACACAAGATAAGGTAGATCCTGATAAAAAAAGGGCTGCTTACCTAGAATTTCTTCAGGCCCAACAACAAGAGGCAGAAAATAATTTTGTTCGTGCTGTAGAACATTATAAAAAAGTAATTGAACTTGACCCACAACAACCCGAACCACATGTTGCTTTAGGAAATCTTTATTTACAAAATCGTAACTTAAGAGATGCAGAAACCGAAGCCCGTCAAGCAATTAAGCTTAATAATGATAGTATTGGTGGACATCGCTTATTAGGGCGCATTTTGGTGACAGAAGGTCTAAGTGGAGCAGGAGATAAAGATAAAATTCAGGAGGCTATTGTACAGTTTTTAGAAGTTGTAAGGCTTGATAAAAATGATGCTGAAGGATGGAAATTATTAGGGGCTTTATATTCAGCACAAAATGACAATGATAATGCCTTAAAAGCCTATCAAAATTTAATCTCTACAGGCTTAGCTAATTTTTCTGATTATTTTGAGATTGCTCGTCTTTATTATGGAAAACAACAATATCGAGAAGCTGCACAAGCTGCCCGTCAAGCCTATGAACAAAGCAATAACAATGCTCAAGCAGGTTTTTTACTAGCAGACTCTCTTTTACGTTCAGGTCAAACCAATGAAGCTATTGATATTTTCCGCTTAGCAATTAAAGAAAGTCCTAATCGTATTGGACTAGTTTTTGGTTTATGTGAAGCTTTAGTCAGAGCCGGACGATATGATGAAGCAACTGAAGAATTAAATAAAATATTAGCCTCAGATGCTAATAACTTACGTGCCTTAAATCTATTAGCACAAGTCCAACGTCGTACAGGTAAACGTCAAGATGCTATAGAAACTCTAAAACGAGCCTTACAAGGTCAAGATGTTTCTGAAAGTTTAGAAGTGCAATTTGAGCTAGCAGAAACTTATGAGGAATTAGGCCAAATAGATAATGCTGTTGCTGCCTATGAAGAAGCTTTAAGTACATTAGTTAACCCTGATGGATCTGTGTCGGAGTCTAACAAGCGCAATGCTGGTATTGTAATGCGTACAATTGTTAACACTTATCGCAATGCTAGCCAACGTGAAAAAGCGTTACAAGTAATTGAACGTATGCGTAAAGCTTTAGGGTCAGACTCTACTACAGCAGATGAAGTTTTAATTGCGGTCTTATCCTCTGAAGGTAAATACCAAGACGCTTTAAATGCTGTACAAAAGGCTCGCAAACAATTCCCCAAAGACCGTCAGCTAGCTTATTTAGAAGCCCAAGCCCTTTCACAGCTACATCAAGTTGAGCCTGCAATGGCAATTTTGCAAAAACTACTTGATGGTAGCTCAGAGGATGCAGATGTTTATCATGTTGGTGCTTTTGTGATGCTTGAAAATCAACGTTTTGATGATGCAGAAAAACAAGTACAAAAAGCCTTACAATATGATGAAAAAAATATAGGTTTTTTAGTTACTCTTAGTACAATTTATGACCGTGCAAAAAGATATACAGAATCTGAAAGTACCCTTCGCAAAGTTTTAACAATTGATCCTAATAATGCCACTGCATTAAATAACCTTGGGTATTTTCTTACAGAAAGAAATGAGCGTTTAGAAGAAGCCTTAGAATTAATTAAGCGTGCTTTAGATATTGATCCTTCAAATGGTTCTTTTTTAGATAGCTTAGGTTGGATTTACTTTAAATTAGGTAAACTAGATTTAGCAAAAAAATACTTAGAAGAGTCTGTTCTTTATGAACGTCGTAGTGCTGATGTACAAGAGCATTTAGGCGATCTTTATTATAAATTAGGGCGTTTAGATGATGCTCGTAAACACTGGCAAAAAGCCTTAGAATATTCTATTAGTAATGATGATATTGCTAGACTTAAAACTAAAATTGCTGATCCAAAAAGCTCTATTTCTACTAATCACCCTTCAGAAAAAGACAAATAAACCTTTTTAGCCCTTAATTAACTCCTTAATTAGGGGCTATTCATCTAGCATAATTATGGATATAGTCCCTCAAAATAGTATTTTTGCTAAAATATCAAAATCCCAACAAGAATTTTTCATCGCTTCAATAATAATTTTAGTTACTTTAATTACTTTTACTAATACTTTATTAAATGGTTTTGTCTATGATGATATTTCTATAGTACAAAATAACTCTAGTATTAATGCGTTATCCAAAATACCAGATTTATTCTTACAGAGTTATTTTGGAAAAGATAATAATGCAGGAACATACCGACCATTAACCACTTTAAGCTTTGCACTAAATTATGCGGTCTATGGCTTAGAACCCTATGGATATCACCTAGTAAATATAATAATACACAGTATTAATAGTTTATTAATTTATTGGATAACAAGGCATTATTCTCAAAGTAAATTATTAGCTATTTTTACAACCCTCTTATTTTCAGTCCATCCAGTACATAGCGAAGCTGTTGCACCTGTGTATGGACGTGCAGAACTACTAGCAGCAATGTTTCTACTAATAGCTTGGGTTTATTATATAAAATCATCAGAAAATAAATATTATTACTTTATATCTTTATTAAATTATTTTTTATCATTACTTTGCAAAGAAAGTGGAATAGTTTTTTTTGGTATTTTACTTCTAGTTCAATTTTGTACTAAAACCTCTTGGAAAACCCGGTTATTTCCCGAACTTAAAACTTGGGGTTATGTTTTTGTTACAGTTCCTTATTTAATCATTCGTACTTTGGTTACTGGTGCTTTTGGTGTTCCAAAAGGTGGGCAGCTTTTAGGTGCAGAAAGCTTTCTTACACGTCTCTACACAATGAGTTTAGGTTATGTTCAATATTTTAAGATGTTAGTTTATCCTGTAACACTTTTTATTGACTATGACTATGGTGTTATTCCAACAGTAAAAACATTAAATTTATCTGTTAGTTTATCTTTAATATTAATTTTATTAGTGATAATAATAGGTTTTTGGCAAAGTGGAAAAAACCCTATTATAGGTTTTGCTATTTTATTCTTTTTTGTTACTATTAGCATTGTTTCTAATGTGTTTATTTCTACAGGCTTTTTAATTGCTGAACGTGCTATATATCTTGCTGTTTTATCAATTTGTTTAATAATAGCAGCAATTTTTTATCAACTTTATCAATTAGGTTGGCAAAAATTGGCTTTATCTGGCTTTATTATAGTATTATCTTTATTAAGTATCCGTGCCTATTTTCATAATATAGATTTTCGAGATAACTTTACATTTTTTACTACCATAGTAAAACTTTCCCCTAATAACCCTAGAGTTAACTATAGTTTAGGTATCCATTATTTAAGAAACGATGATTTTCTTAAATCAGAAGAATATTTAGAAAAAGCCTTAAAACTAATACCAGACTATTCTACTGCTATGGCTGCACTTGGAGAATTATATTTTGAGCAAGGACAAATTGATAAAAGTATAGATATACTTAATAAAGCCTTAGCATTAAGCCCTAAGTTATCTTATGCCAATCAAAATATGGCACGGATTTATAAAGATAAAAAAGATTATGAAAAGGCAAAGGAATTTTTACTGGAAGCGATAAAAAACTCTTCTCCTAATGCTAAGTTAGAACAAGAATTAGCCATGCTTTTGTATGAAATGGGTCAAGAAGAACAAGCAATTATTTCTTTTAAGAAAGCTCTGGAATTAGATCCTAATTTTGCAGAACCTTTAGTAAATCTAGCTAGAATTGCACGCAAAAAAAATGATACAACTCAAGCAACAAATCTCCTTGCTAAAGCCTTGAAACTAGATCCTAGTAATGCTGATGCTAATAATCTTTGGGGAGCAGGTTTACTTGCTAAAGGTGATTTATGTCAAGCTAAAACTTACCTTGTAAAAGCTGTCAACCTAGATAATAAGCTTGCAGAAGCACATAATAACTTAGGCGTTACTTTTGCACAAATGAATCTCTACACTGAAGCACGTCGTGAATTTCAACTTGCTTTACAGATAAATCCTGACTACTCTTCCGCTAAGCAAAATCTATCCTTACTAAATGAAATAGGACAAGCTAAAACTCCTGTAATTAATTGTCCAGAATAATTGACAAAATATCTTAAAACTTAAACAATTAGAGCTATTATTTTGTCCATCAATAACTTATAAAATTATTAAAAATCTATGAAAGATAATTTGACAAACTACTCTAATCTTTCCTTAACTAAATCTCAGCAAAACTTATTAATTATCTTAACAATAATATTTGTTAGTTTTTTAGCTTTTGCTAATAGTTCATTAGGAGAATTTGTTTATGACGATATTACATTAATACAAACTAATAATAGCCTAAATTCTCTTAGTAAAATACCAGAGCTATTTTTACAAAGTTACTTTGGAGAAGGTAACATTGCTGGAACATATCGACCATTAACAATGCTAAGCTTTGCCTTAAATTATGCAATTAGTGGATTAGAACCTTATAGCTATCACTTAGTAAATATATTTATAAATACAATTAACAGTTTGTTAGTTTATTGGATAGTAAAATATTATTCCCAAAGTAAATTACTAGGTATATTTACAGCACTGCTATTTTCAGTCCACCCTGTTCATAGTGAATCAGTTGCAGCTATTTATGGTCGTCCAGAATTACTTGTTACAATGTTTTTACTAATAGCCTGGGTTTATTACTTAAAATCATTAACAAGTAAATATTACTATATTATATCTTTGTTAAGCTATTTTTTATCATTATTTTGCAAAGAAAGTGGAATAGTTTTTTTTGGTATTTTACTCTTAGTTCAGTTTTGTACTAAAACTTCTTGGAAAGAAAAACTTATTCCTGAAATAAAGGCTTGGGGCTATATTCTTTGTACTATTCCTTATTTAGTTATTCGTACTTTAGTTACAGGTGCTTTTGGTGTTCCAAAGGCGGGTCAACTTTTAGGGGCAGAAAGCTTTCTTACTCGCCTTTACACAATGAGCTTAGGTTTTGTTCAATATTTTAAGATGTTAGTTTGGCCGTTTAATTTAGCTACTGAATATGACTACTCAATCATTCCAAAAACAACAACATTAAATTTAACAGCAAGTCTATCATTGTTATTAATTTTTTTAATAATAGCATTTGCTTTGTGGCAAAGTGGAAAAACCCCAATTATAAGTTTTGCTATTTTGTTTTTTTTTGTTACTACTAGCATTATTTCTAATATATTTTTTCCAACAGGAATTTTAATTGCTGAAAGAGTAATTTATTTACCTTTAGCCTCAATTTGTTTACTTTTAGCTGCTTTTTTTTATCAACTTTATCAATTAGGTTGGCAAAAATTATCCTTATTTAGTTTTATCCTTGTACTAAGTTTAATGATTACTACTACTTATTATAGGAATTTAGATTTTCAAAATAATATTGCCTTATTTACTTCTGTAGTAAAAGTTTCGCCCACTCATGCAAAAGCCACTTATGCTTTAGCCGATGCTTATGAAAAAAAAGGAGATCTTAGCCAAGCAGAAACTTACTATAAAAAAGCTTTGACTATTAATCCAGGACTTACAAATATTTATGCTTTTTTAGCTAACTTATATATTTCCCAAAATCGCCGCCAAGAAGCCCAAATCTTATTAACAAAAGCTTTAAATATTCCTGGTGATTTACATTATGTTTATGTTTCCTTAGCACGTCTTTATCGGGATCAAAAAGATTATCAAAAAGCTATAGAGTATTATCAATTAGGCATTAAAAGTGGTAGGCAAGATGCTAGATTAGAACATGAATTAGGACTAGTTTTCTATGTTGCTCAAGAATTTGAGGCAGCAAAATTAACTATGAAAAAAGCTATTGAACTAGACCCTTATTTTGCTGAAGCAAAGATAAACATGGCTAGAATACTACAACAAGAAAACCTATATGATGAGGCTAATCTTTATTTAAGCCAAGCCTTAAAGTTAGAGCCAAATAATGCTGATGCTAATAACCTTTATGGAGCAGGTTTACTTGCTAAAGGTGATTTATGTCAAGCTAAAACTTACTTTATAAAAGCTATCAACTTAGATAATCAACTTGCAGAAGCACATAATAATTTAGGTCTTACATTTGTACAAATGAATCTTTACACTGAAGCACGTCGTGAATTTAGGCTTACTTTACAAATAGATCCTAATTACCTTTTTGCCAAACAAAACCTAATTTTATTAAATGAAAAAGAACAAGTTAAGGGTTCTGTGATTAATTGTAATTAATATAATTTAGGTAAATTACTACACTGTAAACAAAGTAATTAGCAGACTATTAAAAACAACTTTACTTTTTCGATTCAGCTTTTTGTGATTTGGCCCAGGCTAGATTATTTTTGGCTAGCTGAAAGTCTGGAGCTATTTTTATTGCTTGTTCTGCGGCAACTATGGCTTTATCCCAAAGCTTTAAGCCATTATATGAAACACATAAATTATTATAAATAGTTGGATTATTTGGAGTTAGATTTAAAGCTTTTTCTGATAAATCTATACTTTTTTCAAACTTACCTACATTTATATAGGCAACACTAAGATTAATATAATTTTCAGCCTTTTTACTCTTATCAATTGGGTTAGCTTTTATTGAATTTGCAAAATTAAGATTATTTTTAGCTAGTTGAAAGTCTGGAGAAAATTTTATTGCCTGTTCAAAAACTTCTATTGCCTCATCAACTAAAGATAAATTTAGTAGGGCTGTCCCCATATTGTTATAAGCAAGTTCCTTACTTGAACCTTTTTCTAAAGCTTTTTCACAGCTTATTATTGCACTATAATTATCATTGTTTTGTATTTGTTGCAAAGAAAGGTTAATAAATTCTAAAGGATCAACATTTTGTGGTGTAATAGGTTGAGTTAATATTTTAGTAATTTCTTGTGTAGTTTCTCTTGGAAAATCTAAATGAGAAAAAGTTATTTTAATTTCTGGAGAAAACTGCCATAACTCTTCATCTGTTTCACAAGTAATAGTAATATCTTGTAATTCTACTTGTTTAAGTTGTGTTTTCCATTCTACAGTTGCTAATCGGGTAAAATCTAAAGGTGTCCTAATCAAAGGTGAAAGTAAAAACCCTGTTTCAGCTATAGGAGTTGGAAGAAAATACTTAAACTTTTCACCTACTTTAGTAGTAATATTGATATAAGTAGCTGATGGCTTAAAAATACTCGCCATCAATTTTCCCCAAAAAGAATGTTTAATTTCAATTGTCACCCAGACTGGCCCCAAATCCATTTTTGGTATAGCTACTACTTTATTAAAGTTAGTATTTATTTCCTTTTTCTCTATAAAAGAATAATTTTTAGGCTTTGAGCTACGTTGTAAAATCAAAAAAATAGCTCCAACTCCTCCAGCAGAAAAATCTTTTATTTCATATTTAGTTAAAAATTCTGGCAAACATAAACTATCATCCAATGTTGGATAACGATTGCTTATAGTATGGCTACTAAAAACTATGTTGTCAGGAGATTTATCTCTTAAGTATTCTAAATTAATATTAGAAAGATATGTTGAATAAGCTGAATAACTTTGAAAAATAGGTCTTGGTTTATAAGTAAAATTATGAGCTAAGGTTGTTAGTTGTAGATAAGAATGTATATCTACAGATCCTGTTAGTTTTGGTAGAGGAAATAAATTGCGAAGCCTTGCCATTTCTTCTTCATATTTCTGTTTTGAGCTAATTTGCTTGAAATTAACAAGGTTTTTAACATTTTCTATCAATACACTTGTATTTCTGCTTATAGCTGAAAAAATAGTAGTTTTATGATAGAAGTTAAGTTGGTTTTGATGAATAGCTAATATTAATAAACAATTAATAACTACAAGTATTTTAGTATAAGAACTAGATTGCTTTTGTAAATAAAATACTAAATAAAATATTCCAATAATACATAAAGTTCTATTATGAAAAATTGTATGTACTGGCCCATAACAACTATATCCAGCTTTGATTATAATTAAAATAAAATATATAAATCCGCTACTCCATAATAAAGAAATAATTAATTTTATAATTACTTCTTTTTGATAAACACTAATAAATATAGTTAAACAAGTTAAAATAAAAAATATGCTTATTTTGATAATTTCTATAGTAGGCAAAATAGCAACTGGAGCCATTGCATAAGTATAATAAGTAGCTATTTGCAAACTGTTTTTTATATAGCTTGGTAGGTTAAATAAACTCTGTCCTGCTATCAACCACAAAAATAAAAAAGTGCTAGTAAATAAAATTAATTGAACAGGTTTATGTTTTTTCAATAAATCAGAAATAAAACTAATAACTATTAAAGGAACTATCATTAAAAAAAAGGCAAATTTCATGCAGCTTATTAAACAAAGAACTATTGTTAGTAAACTATTATTAAGTTTAGATAAATCATCATCAATATATAAATGAAATATAATAAAAAATATAATAAAACTACAAAAAAAACTATCTAATGAACTATTATCAAAAAATATAAAAAATAAAGACAAAAACCATACAAAAATTAACCATTTATTTTTGATTAATTTATAAGCAATATATAGGCTAGACCACCAAAAAACCAAAGCTAAAAATAACCATCCTAGATTAGTTAACCAATAAGTTTTAGGATGATACATTTTAGTAAACAAAAACCCGTATGGGCCATAGGTAAAAATTATTTCTTTTCCAAATTGTTTTTTTGTAGCAAAAAATTCGTGTAAAGCAAGTTCCCATGAATAATCTGCATATCCTATTAAAGGTGGGCTAGAACCTAAAGCAAATAAAGCGATAGAACAAAACAAGGTAGTAAGAGCAACAAAAAGCCAGAATTTTTCAATGCTTAAAATATTGTTTATTTGTTCTTTAATAAGTTCTTGCATAGAAGTTAAACCATTTAGAAACTAGTCTTTTTTCTAGCACCAGTAAAAGCATAAAAATACCATCTTAAGTATTGTGGTAGCCAAGCAAATAACTTAAATTTTGACTCGCCTTCAGTACGATCTCGCCATGTGGCTGGGATTTCTGCTATTTTATATCCAAAAAGAAAAGCTTTAACAGTTATTTCTAAACTTAACTCAAACCCTGCTTTACTTTCTATCTGCATATTTTTCAACATTTTACTATCATAAAGCTTAAAAGCATTTGTGCTATCGTGTGTAGGAATACCTCGCAGATAATAAAGGCTAACGCCAGCTAAACGAGAAAGCAACTGTTTGAAAAATGGGCCTCCTATTAACTTTCCACCTTTCATATAACGACTAGCGCAAACTAAATGAAATCCTTGGTTGTAGAGTTCAACCATTTTATCTACTTTAGATAAATCATCAGAAAGATCTGCCATTACTACTAAAATAGGCCCTTCATTAACTTTTGAGAATCCTGTTAATATTGCTCCTATTACTCCACGTTTAACATTATTTTTACTAGTTCTAAGCGATTTTCACCTTGAGAAATAATTTTTTCTACCACAGCAACTGTGCTATCTTCATCAAAATCATAAATAACTAATGACTTAAAAGGCATTTTTATTTGACTTGAAAGCTCTAGCCATAGATTAGGAAAATTATTAGCTTCATTGTAAACAGGAATAACTATGTTTAACATTTCTGTGCTTAGATTGTCCCTAATTTTATCTGTTCATCAATCCAAGGTATTACTTCATCAAGTATTTCACTTAAAGTTGTAGTAGCATTAAACCCTAATATATTACTAGCTTTAGTAACTTCAGGTGAACGCATTTGTACATCATATTCATAAGCTGGATCGCTAGTGTAACGAAAAGGTTTTTCATCACCATAAATTTTTTGCCAAATTGCTTGTGCTAGTTCAATAACTGTTGTTGCTACAGGAGTTGAAAGATTAAAGTCTTGGTTTAGTGCCTCTGGATGTGTAATACAAAGATGTATACCTTTTGCTAAGTCACCACCATAAGTATAATGCCTTACTTGATTACCATTACCAAGAATATGAAGAGGATCTTGACCCTTTAGTATTTTTTGCACCAAATCTGGAACAACATGCGACATAGCAAGTTTTACATTTCCACTAGAAATTTCTTTATCTCTAAGGGCGCGACGTTCGCCAACACCTACACAATTAAAAGGTCTAGCAATAGTAAAAGGCAATTTATATTGTTCCCAAGCACCTTGGGCAAAATATTCTGTAGCAAGTTTTTGAAAGCCATAAGTTGAACTAGGAGGTGAGCAGCGTCTTTGCGCTCCTTCTGGTGTAGGAAATTCATTGGTATTTTCAAAAACCATACTAGAAGAAACAACAGTAACTTTTTGTAATTTACCTTTCTTATGTGCTGCAATAGCAGCATCAAAAGATGCAGCCGTAATGCGCTCATTTTCGGCTAATAAATCATAAGCAAATTCATGAAAATAACTAATTCCACCAATCATAGCAGCAGACATAACAAAATGGTCACAATCCATTAAACATTCTGTTAACAAATTAACATCCTTAACATCACCATGTACAAACTTATATCTAGGATGTTTATCATAAGATTTTTCTGTTTGACCATACTTACTAAAATTATCTATTCCTACTACTTCATGTCCTGCTTCTAATAGATCTGCAACCAAATAGCCAGAAATAAAGCCTGCTGAACCTGTAATTAATATTTTCATAGATTAAATTCTTTCTTAGTTTATTAATTTTAATTTTTCCAAAAACCCCAAACATCTACTATAGTTTTTTCTTTAGGAAATTTTAGATTTTTATAAATAGTATGTGGCGCACCCAAAATAATAATATCTGCATTAAGAGCTTCTTCTAAGTTAACAAAGCGAGGATCATCAATATATGGGTCATTACGATAAACTCTTGGACAGTAAATTTCTAATAATTTGCAAAGTTTATAAGAAAGACTCTCTCTAGAGTCATCAGAATCCCCCTTAAAAGCCATCCCTAGTACGGCTACACTAGAACTAGCAAGTTTTGCTGGCCCAAGTTGATTAATAATAAAATTAGGCAATCCTTCATTAATTAATATTGCCGCTTGTCCCATAAAAAAATTGTTGCTAGCAAATGTTGATAATTGGATAGTATCTTTTAATAAACAAGGCCCGGCAGCAAACCCAGCTTTTGCAAAACTTTTCATTCTAGGATAGTCCTGAGTTATTGCTTCATGAATGCGATAAAAATCTAGCCCATAACTTTGCGTTAACATATAAAATTGATTAGAAATAGCAAAATTTAAGTATCTCCAACTATTGCAAAATAGCTTTGCTAGCTCTGCCTCAAGTGGTTCTAATTCAATTATTTTTTCTGTAATTTGGCTAAAAAGTTCTCTAGCCTGTAGAAGTGCTTCTTTTTCATAAGCAGAAATAATTTGTGGAAGTTTTTTCATCTCCTCTATTGCTTTACCTTCAGCAATTCTTTCTGGACAAAAAGCCAATGAGACTTTTTTATTAGAGCGTTTTATTTTTTCATACAAAAGCTTAGTTACACCTGGGTAAATCGTGCTACGTAATATTAATAAGCTGTTTTCACTAATTTTTCCTAATATCTCTTGGACATTTTCTAAGAATTTATAAGTAGTAGGGTTAAGATGTTCGTCAACAGGTGTACCAATAACGCTAATAACTATTTTAGCTTTTGATAAACAATTGCTATCTCTTGTAGCTATTAGATTTTTACCAATATTTTTTTCTAGCAGTTCACTAGCACCTTCTTCTAAAAAAGGCATTTGACCAGCATTTACCATATCAATAGTTTTCTCATTTATATCAAAAAGAGAAACTTGATAACCGATATCTGCAAGTAATAAGCCTAAGGGCAATCCAATATGACCACATCCACCAAAAATTGCTATAGGTATATTTTTATCCATATTATTTTTATCCATAAACATAGCCTTTATAAATTATCTTTTTCTGCCCACTACTAAAAATTGCTTACCAAAAATCCTCCAAACCAAAGGCAGTTTTAAATATAAACTAATAAAGAATAAAGGAGGTTTTACCCCTGTTGACATTGAATAAGGTAAAAACTGAGCTAAGGATAATTCTATATCAAAGCCTTTTAATTTAAGCAACTCTACTATAGATAAATCTGTTAAAGGAACATGATGATCCCAAAAATCCCAATAAGCTCCAGGAACAAATTTAATATTTGGGCCTAAACAAATAATTATCCCTTTTGTTTTTAAGCAATTATAAGCTTGTTCAATAGTTTGTTCTATTTTCTCTTTACTAGCTAGATGCTCCAGAAAATTACTAGTAAAAACTACGTCTAATTGAGAGCTACTTATTTGCCATTTTTCTGAACAATCTTGCTGAAAAAAAGTTATTCTTGTGCTTAAATGCTCTTTTGTGGTTGGGTTTAAGTCCATCGCCATTTTATTAGCAGCGTTAATATTATTAATAAACTCTCCCCAACCTGCCCCAAGTTCCAACACTGTAGAATTTATTGGAATAAATTGCTGAAAATATTCTTTACAAAGGATTTTCCAAACACCTTGGCGATATTGCTCTACCTCAGCAAATCTACTATCATATATTTTCTGTAGGTCGCTATTGTTCACCATATTACTTTTCTAAGTCTTTAAATAACTTTTTATTAACAATAAGTAATTACAAATTAAAATCATTTTCTTTATCAGACTGCTGTGTTGTAATTGATTCTAAAGAGAAATTTGCTATTTGCTTGGTTTCGCTGTTAGTTAGTATAAATGTATTGTTATAGTCATTTAGTCGTTGTTCTGTCAACCCATTATCTACTAAATAGGGAGTAAATGTTTTTACTTGAAAACTTCCAAAACGATGTGTTAATTGTCCTGCTTGCTCATGAGCAATAGTTAAAGGTACTGTAGCTATTAAGCGAAGCTTTAATATTTTTTCTCCATCCGGCCCAGTTAATTTATATTGCGTTTGCGAGGTAGCTAGTAAAACTAACCCTACGCTTACACCTAAAAAAACTATTCCTAACAAAAGCAGTATCCAAAGAGGTCGCGGAGGTTGCTGAACTTTAATTAGCAAAGGAATTTCTAGGGCAAGCTCTCTAGCACTACTTGGAATTGAGCGAGGTAGCAGAAAATCTTCTATTTTTTCTAGTCCTTTTACTCTTCGGATACGCTCAGCCAACTCTGCATCATCAAAAAAAGAAAGTTTTAATTGAGGATCTTTTACTTCAAAGCGAATTTTTGCTTTAACTTTTATTTCAGGCTCAACAAAAAAAGATTGCCAAAAGGCAGGCTTTAAGGCTGAAATTTGCCGTCCACTAGCTAGATTTATCACATAAACTTTTTTGCTAGTTTCTTGCGGCCCTAAATCTAATGTTCGTGGGTCAAGTTTCCACTCTAACTTATCCCCTGCTGTTAAATCCAAAGCTTCTGAAGGCTCAATTGCTACCTTTGCATTAGAAACATTAGCTTGCTCAATACGCCATTCTTTAAATTTAGAACGTAACTTAAACTTTATTCTACCTGCTAAACTACGCCCTTGAGCTAAAGGAATTACTATTCCGCCATCTTCTAATTCTACTGGCTGAGTCGCCCCGTCTTCAGTTTCTAAAGTAATTCCACTTCGGTCTAATTCTAAAGATGAAAGCTGAATTGGTCGAAATAGCACTGCCCTATGTCCAATTGCTTTACTTACACCCTCCATTAAATCTTGCATTGGTAATTGGTTATCTTTTTTTGCATAATCCAGCATATACATCACCAAAGCACCTGGGCTACCTTCACGAACTAAAGGAAAAAAATAAATATTACGAAAGTCTGGATCTGTATAAATTTTTTCATAAAATGGAATTACTGAATCATTTCCCGACCCACTTTCATCTTGAACATTATCTGTAATTAACCAAATTAAGGTATCTCCTGACCAGTTATAAGACTCAATATCAGCAATAGCTATTTCTAACCCTTCTGCAATAGCGGTAAGTTGTCCATTTGAGTCTTGGCTAGTAGGAACTGAAGTTAAAACCGCTTCTTTATTAAATTGGCCTTGGTAGCGGCGTTGTGGGTCATTAGCAAGAAAATTTTTATTTCCTCGTTTATCAAAAGTTCGTAGTATTACCCTGTCATTAGTTTGAAAAACTCCACTTGATAGAAGCGGTGAAATAAGCCAATCTCTTAGTCCTGCTTGATAATGCCCTTTCATACTGCCAGAACCATCTAATAAAATAATATGGTTACGTGCAGTTGTTGGTTGTGCTAATGCACAAGGAACTAATAAAAATAATAAAAGTAATAATCCTGAAAAATACTTCATAGATTAAATATAATTTATTGTAGTTTTTTTGATTAATCCAAACGATAAATTTTGACTTGAGCTAAACGGTTACTACAAATTAAACGATCTTGCGTTAAAATACTAGGCAACGAGACAGCATATTGAAAAACTCTTTGACGTAGTTTTGGAACAGAAGACGCTATATGAAAGAAAAACATTATTCCACTATCATCAATGACCCAAGCCCAATCATCTACAATCAAAGCTTGAGAAGAAATAGAATTAGCATCTAGTTGTGTATCCCAGACTTTTTTTCCATATTTGTCATAAACTGCAATACCAAAACCATGTGAAACTACTAAATATTTATTATTAGCCGATAAAGCATTAATCAGTAGTCCGCCTGTATCACCAAAAGCTTGTAGCGAAAGTTTGTTGGTAGCCAATTCTTCTGTTTGGCAACTCCAAATCCGTCCATCTCCTAAAACAAATAATAAATTATTATTAATACTTACTGGAGAAATATTAGTATCAACACCACGACCAGCTTGAGTGCTGGCAATAATTTTAGCCTGGGTAATATCTATAGCTATTATTGCTCCATTTTTAGTAGCTATAAAAAGCTCTTTTCCTTTTAAGTAAGGATTTGTAGTTTTATCCGTTTGCAAAGTTATCTCACTTTGCAATTTTCCCGTTTTTTATCTAAAAAAATTAGCTTAGTTTGTTGATTAGATTTTACTACTGCAATCACTCGATCAATTGTAGCTAGTAGCGGTTTAGTCACCTGTTCATCAGCATTTAGCTGATATTGCCAAGCTCTTAATCCACCACGTGACAAATTTCCATAAAGTGCTGCAATTAAATCAAAAGCAATAACCCCTTCTCTAGTAGCAACAATTAGTAAATTATCTGTAATAATTGGTGTAAAACTAAGCGGTGGGTTAGTAGCAAGTTCTTTGCGGACTTGTCCGTCAGATTCATCCAAAATTAAAATATGCCCACTTGCCAAAGTTAAAACTACTATTCCTCGTGCTATTAGTGGGCTAGCTGTCATTTCTGTTTCTAAATCAATTTCCCAATCTAAATGAAAAATTGATTTAACCGTTACACTAATGTTTTGGCTAGGACGAAGCCTTAAATCAGGATGTTCTACTGCATAATCTTTTCTTAAAATATTACCACAGTTACGACAAAACCTTGATAAAACTCTTAAACTAGATTGACAATTTGGACAATAATGTTGTGATTCTTGGCACCGAGGGCAACGGTCAAGTTTACTAACTAAAATAGTTTCACAAAGAGGATTAGAGCAAAAAAGTCTTTCTGCTAAATATGTCATTAAGCAATTTCTTCCATTAGTAGAGGAATTATTACAATTGGACGATGAGGATCATTAGAGGCTATTTCTATTTCTGCACGTAAATTTTTAGTTTTTTGATTAGTTAGGCGAACCAAAAAAGCTTGTTCGTTATTAGGTGCAATAGAACCATAATCAGGACGAATAGAGAAATAATTTGCTATGCCTGGTTCTGGACTAAGCACCTCTGCTGCCCAATAAAGCTTAAATAGTCCTGAGTTAGAAATATTTAGAACTGCCCCAGCAGGAGAAAGAACCAAGTTTTCTTCAGAAAGTTTAATTACTACTAAAGCTGTACCACAATAAGCACAATAAGCATCTTTACTAGAACAAAGCCATTCTTGGCACTTTTGACAAAGTTTTGGTTCTTCTCGCTCTGGCCCAGACATTTTTTAATTATTTAGCCCCAGCTTTTTTTAGCATTGCTATTGTTTCTGGGTAAGGTTCAGCAAATTGCAATACTGTCCAACCATTCTTTGCTTTACCTTTAGCATTAGCACCTTTAGTAAGTAGTTTTTCTACTAAATCATTGCGCCCATTGCCTGCCGCTTTCATCAAAGGTGAAATACCCATACTATCAACTATGTTGACATCTGCTTTATTTTCAAGTAGTAAATCTACTAATTCTTTGTTATTTCTACTAACAGCATGCATTAAAGCAGTATTTCCAGCGACATCTTGTAGATTAACATCTATTTTTGCTTCTAATAACACTTTACTTAAATCTATATAGCCTTCTTTAGCAGCAATAATTAAAGCACTACGATTTCCTTTATCCCGTTCATTTACATTAGTTTCTTTTTTAGAGAGTATATCTTTAACCCACTCTATTTCACCTCTTTCAACTAATTTTAAGTATTCTGAGTCTTCAGTTGCTTTAGAAAATCTTTCATAAGTATTTTCTTTAATCTCATCTACTTCAGGCATCTTAAAAGTAGGGGTTGGTGTAGGGGTTGAAACTGTAGTTGTACCACCTGGATCTTGATTCTTACAAGCCATTAAATTTAAGGATAAAACCAAAGATAAAATCAAAAAACTTTTTACTTGCATTTATAAAATAATTCTCCTCCCAAACTCATCTGATACAAAAGCATACCACTGATTTTCATCTGGATATTCCTCTGCTAGTTCTTCGGCTCGTTCACGAGCATATTGCAAAGCTGTTAAATATTCTGGTGTACCAGTAATAAAAGACCCTACAGGCTCATAGCCTGTTGAATCACTTTGTTCAATACCTATAAAAATTTGTATACCATTAGGAAACATTTTATTTTTTACCAGCAAAGCGATAGCTAACTTGTTCTTTAATCACGCCATTACTAGTAGTTTGTTCCAAAGTGGCTAAATTGACATCCGCTACCACACCAATCAAACTAGAAATATTTTGGCTAAATAACAAATCCGAGCCGCTTGATGTATCTACTTCAGAATCTTCTGATTCAGCATTTTGATTATTATTTTGCTTTATAGGAGTAGTTGACAAGCCAAGTCCGTCTAATCTACGCATTAATTTATCAAATGGACTCTTGCTACCTCGAACACGTACCAAAGCAAAACGTGTTAAATTTGGGCTAGTGGTTAATTTTTCGCTATTAGGAGTTTTAGAACTAGTTATTAATTTTATTAAGTAATTTTCTGAGTTAGCAAAAATCAAGTAATTTTTTTCTAGCAAATAAGCTCCTCCATGCTCAATTAACACTCGTGAAAGGCTGCGACTATTATCTGCGCCAGTTTGCCAGTTAAAATTTACATTATTTCCTGTAACTACAAATCTTTGTTTTAATTCATCAGAAATTAATTTCTCTAGTTTTTCTTTAGATAAACTGTCTGACTTTTCAAACTCCACAATAACGGCACGATTAAAACTAACAAAGGAGCTATTTGTTTCTACTTGTGGTTCAGCAAATAAGGCAAATCTTACAGGTTTAGCTTGTGCTAACACTTCAGATAAAGCAGCAAAAAACTTACTCTCACTATCAGATATAGTTTTATTTACACTTAATTCTGGGCTGTCAATATCTTGGTCAAATCGTTGATCTAAAGAAATATAGCGTTGATAAGGGCTATTAGTTGGCTCTTCTCCATCTTCAGAAGTTGATTCTGAAGTAGCAGGATTATAACCAGCCTCTAATGGTGCAATTGCTCTTTTTGGCCCAAAAATTACGGCATCTAAAGTTTGATTTATATTCTTACCATCTGCTTGGCGAACGCTTACAAGTTGCGCACTATTTGGAGCAAATTTAAGTAGTTGCTCAAGACTAGATTCTTTTGTGCTAGCGGCAATCTCACTATTAAATAGCCAACGCTTTTCTAACAACTTATCGCTAGCAATCTCTAAGTCAATTAGCACTTTATTTATATCTTTTAACTCTGCTAAGTTATTGTGAATCCAATAATTTCTAAAATATCTGTCTTTATTTAATACAGTCTGATCTAGCCATAAAGTCACGTCATGAGCAGTAAAACCTTCTGCTTCTTTTGCTGAATCTAAAACTGTGTCTAATAATTTATCCTCAGACTTAGCATCAGCGTTATTTTTTAACGCACGCTGCATTAAAACTTCGCTTGTTGTAACAATCCCCCGACTACCAACAATAGCAATAACAAAAGTCCGATTCTCTGCCCCGTCTTCCGCCTTCATAGATTTTAAGTAATATGTCACGCCAGCCGTTTTACGAGTTGATAATTTATCGCCTTTTTGAGCAAGAATTGAGCTTGCTAGTTTAGCTTGTGGAAGTTCTGTAGCAAAAACAAATTCTAGTTCCCCAATATCATAAAGTGCCAATGCTGATTCACCGCCAACAACGCTAGCAAAACCTTCTTCACTTAAAACAATTCCTGTTGCCGCTTCAAATTCTTGTACTCGCTCTTGAAATTTTAAGAATAAGCGGGATTGCGAAAAAGCATTGTAATTGCTACTAGCAAAATAGCGTTTATGTGCTGGTGAAAGATACCAAGCTTTTAACTGACTAGTTAAATCTTTAGATTGAACATAAACTAACGCGCCTTTAGGCATTAGATTAGCTAACGTAAACATACTAGCTATATTTGGTGCAACCGTATCACCAGCCATTGCTAAAGCACTTGTTAAAACAAATAACAGTAAAAGAAATGTTATTTTATTTCTCATAAGTTTATAAACCTTCCTCTGATGATATGTTAGTTTCACCTATTGATTTAGTTAATTGTTGGTCTAAAACAGATTGAGTTAACTCTGTACCTAGTTTTAGCGACTCTTGTTCAATTACTTGAGTGCTATTTAATTGTGCAACTAAAACTTTGCGTTTTCCTTCCAGTAAGCTAAATTGCTCTGGACTATTAACTTTTGCTTGATAAGTCTTAATTAAAGAAACTGCTTGGTTTAAGTCTCCAACTTTAATTGCAACATCAACAAGCGATCCTAGCAATTTTGCTTCGGTAGCTTCCCGACGTTGGCGGGCAAGCTCCCCTAAAGTGAAGTATTTAGCTTTGTTATCAATAATTATTACTTGTTCATAATTAAAGCTACGAAGTCTTGTTGAGTCGCTAGAATCACTGGAATTATTTTCTTCATAGTATTCTTCACTATCTTCATCTACTAGCATTTCTCGTTTTACTTGAATTGGAGAAAATGCTAGTGCTGCATTAAGTTGATTATTATTAATAAAAGTCTCTACCAACACAGCACGAGGATCATCTTGATTAAAAGCTATCGCTTCTCTAATTACAGATTTTCCATCACTATAAAGTGCATTTTGTAAAGCAAATTTAGCATTAGCAGTTGCTTCAGAAACTTCTAAAGCCGCTAACATTAATCTAGCTTGTGCAGCCGTTGTTAATTTCCCAGATTGTTGCAAAATTGTTCGTGCTTCAGCTTTGCGATTTGTTGCAATAAGTAATCCAGCAGTTACAAGTTGAGCAGAATAGTCTGGGTTATTTTGAAAAGTAGCTAACATATTGCTAGCATCTTTTCCCGCTACAGTAGGAATTAAGGCTATTGCTTGGGCGCGGAGTGTGTTATCAGTCTCTCGATTTTCAATTAATAATTTAAGTAAATCTACTGCTACTTGATTTTGTCCAACTAAAGAAGCATTTCTAGCTAACTCTAAGCGGTTTTCTCCAAGAGATGGGTTAAGTTTTGCAGCCTTTTCCCGCCAATTAAAAGCTTCTTTATGAAAACCATAGCTTTCTGCTAGTTTCCAGCACTAATTAAAGCTTGATCCGTGCCAATAATTGCTACCATTCTTTGTAAAAATTCTAAGCTTCCTTGCTACGTCCACGGCGAAATTCAACACCAGCAATGCCACTATAATTGGCAATTGTTCCTTGTCCAATTCTCAATTGTTTTGGTAGTAATCATATAAAATCTGATCAGCCGCTTCTGCTTGTTTTTCATTAACTAACAAGGTGTAAGCCTTTAGATAACGGTCATCTGCAATGCTTTCGCTTGAAGACCTATCTAAACCTACATAACGCCTTATTAATGCAATAGCTCCATCAACATTTTTAGTCCTTAGCTCAATTGCAGCTTGAGCCATTTCCATCCATTCAGGAGTTGCAGGTAAGGAAAGATCATTATGTGATTCCTGCATATAACGGATATTTTGTTTTGCATGGTCAAATTGGCTTTGCCCAATTAGAAAATCAATAAATTTTCTTTCATGTTGATCTAAAAGATTTTTTGCACTTTCACCATAGTAATATTCCCCGTCTCGATAAGTTCCACCAGTGCTATTAACTGCTAACAAAGTTTCTTGATAACGCTCTAGCATGACTCGGAAGAGAATAGTTTTTGCACCTACTGAAGTAAGCAAGTCTTCTTGAATCAACATTTGACCTAATTTTAAGTTATTAGGATTATCCCGAATTACTTGATAAAACATATCTGCAACCGCGTTACTTAATGCAGGAGTTTTACCAGCAATAGCAACTTTTCTAATAAATGGAGATAAACTATCCCAATTTACTTTAGTTAAAGCTTTAGAAAGAAAACGTCCAACGACTGGTAATGCTTGTTCTGTTAAATTGTGCGAAGCCAAAGCATCAAAATAGCTAGTATATTGCAGTAGCCCAGAATTTCTTTTAGCAATCAGACTATTCCAGCTAGCTAAAGCTTTATCTCGATTTCCTTGCATAAAATGATAATTACCTTGTGCAACAATTATTGCAGGTGAATTTGGTGCTAACTCGCCAGCTAAAGTTAAATGTTGCTCAGCTAAATCAAATGTTTTGCTGTTGATATAAAAATTAGCTAGCTCAAGTTGAGCAACTGCCGCTTGGGGCTTATCTTCTGCCCTAGCAATAATATACTTGCGGGATTGGCTAGCTTTATCAGTAGATAAACTTAGCCAAACACCATAATTAGAAGCTGCTGAATACCAATCAGACCCAATTAAAACTTTATCTCCATTTGGAGGAGCTAAAACCATCTGACCTATAGTTTTTATGTCCAAAGCACTTTGGAAAGATTTTTCTACATTGCTACTTGTATCTTGGAAATAAAGCCCAACTTGAGCGCGTCTTGAAGCTTTCCAAGCTTGGCTAAACTTACTATTTTCAATAGCTTGTATTGCTAAATCTTTATCACGCTTTAGAATTAAAAAGTTAATTAATTGTAGTTGATAAGGATTAGACTTAGCCGCAATTTGCTTAAGTTCATCAACCTTATTTAACTCAACAAGCAAAGTAAAATAGCGTTGAATTAATAAGTTATTATCTGTAGTAGCTTCACCAGAGCGAGAAATATAATACTCTGATAGCAAGGCAAGTTCTTTATCAGCCATTCCCGCCTTTTGCCAATATTCAGATGTTAGCTCATAATAGGTTCTATCCCAATCAATAGCAGTTTGTTGATCTTTTCTGGTTTGCCAACGTCCAAGTTTTCTTTCATTTTGTAGCATTTCAGCGGCTTTTGCATATAAACCATATCGCTCATAAAAGCCCATTAAAGCTATTACATTGTTGTAATATTTGCTGACAGAAGCATTAACAGAAAGCTCTTTCATTTTACCTAATAAATTTTCTTGTAGCTCTGTTAGTCCGCCAGCTTCAGCCAGTGAAAGAACTTTTCTTAACTCTGTTTCACTATCATTATCATAACCCTTAATATTTTTTACTGAGGTAGCTAGTAAGTCAGCTAAGTCTAAACGCTTTTGGTGAAGTAATTGCTAATATTTGACTGCCAAATCTATCTCTTAGAAAACTTTCTACAGCATATTTTGAGTTAGCAGCATTGTTATTTCCGTCTTCCTCGCCAGGAATAGCCCTTAGCATATTTTCTAGGTCTTTTAATTCTTTATAAGTAGCTACTGGACTAGTATTTTTTAGCAGTGCTAAACCATAATCAGAAACTTGCTCTGTACCTACGTATTCTTGAGTAGGTTTAGATCTGACTAACGCAATAGCATCTTTATAAAAATCAAAAGCTTGTTTGGTATAACCACGATCTGCCAATAATTTTCCAGCACCAAACAACAATGAAGCTGTAACTTTAGGATTACGTGATAGACCATCCCGCAAAGTTGCTACTGCTGCATCTGGTTTTCCTGCTTGGATCTGGACAATAGCAATTTTGGTTAACCATTCTGGATTATTGCCATCTATGTCAAAGTTACGTTTTAAGGCTGTAACAGCTTCATCATATCTTTGTTCACGGGTGTAAAGTTCTGCTAGTGTAGTGCGTAAGTCTAAGCGTTGAGGTTCATTCACTAAAGCAAACTTATATTGGTCTATTTGCTTAGTTACATCTCCATTAGCTCCATAAATCGAGGATAAAACTAAATTCCAGCGATAATCTTTATTAGATTTCTTTGAAAGATCTTCATAGTATTTAGTAAAACGCTCTAATTGATTATTAGCTTGAGCATAACGAAAAGCTGCATCTATAACCGCGCTATTATCAAATTGACGGTTAATTACTTCAATATATTGGTCTACAACTTCGCTATGACGATTTAGTTTAGCTAGAGTTTCAATCATTGCTAGCCGGACATTGATCACATAAAATTTAGCTTCATCACCTTCTAAACCACTTGTTGCAGGTTGTTTTAATGCTGCTTTATAAAGTTCGACTAAATCATCTTGTTTATTAGATTTACCTAACAAAGAAACTAAATTACGGAAAAATTCATTATCTAAAGGATTATCCTTATACCAAGCACGTAAAACTTCCTCTGCTTCAGCTAATTTGTTTGCTTTTTCCAATCTATTAGCAAGTTGCAGGGTAAATTGACGACGATAATCACCTTGTGCGCGGTTAATGGTTTGTTTATATAGCGCGATAGATTTATCAACTAAACCGCTACGGCTATAGTATTGTGATGCTTCTTGGATTACACCTAAATTACTAGGATATTCAGCCAATAATTGATCAAAAATCGCGCTAGCTTTGTCTAAATTGCGTTTTTGCTCATAAAAAGCACCTAGCTGTAAGCGATATTTCATTGCTTCGCGCTCATCTCGTGCTAGTTGTGATAAACGTAAAATAGTGCTTTCCTCATCTGCTGATAAGCCTTCTCGATGAAAAATATCTCGTGCAGTTTCTAGAAATTCTAAATCTTTACGTTGTGCAACTTGATCGCGCAGTAAATTATCTGCTTGGGTTTCCTGTCCAGATGATCTTAAATATTCACTAAAACCTAATGCTAGCAACCAATTATCAGGACTAGAGCTTGATTGTTGTTGATAGCTTCGTGCTATAACTTGGGCAAAATCTCGGCGTGGTGTAAGTTGGACTAAACGTTTAATTACAACATCCCGACCCGGGCCCACTTCAGACAACACGCTAACATATTCATTTATTGCTTGTTTCCAATCATTTTTACCTTCATAAATTGCACCAAGTTTATAAGCTAAAGCTGTCTTGTCATTGCTGTTAGCCCGGTAATCTTGAATTACTCGTATTGCATCATCATACTGGTAATAGTCCCAGTAAATACTAGCAACTTCTAAATAAGTATTTGCAACACCTAATTCATTAGTTAGGATTGTATCCCAAATTTGTCTAGCATCAGCAAAATTGCTAGTATCGGCTAAAACTTCTCCTGCTTTAGTTTTATATTCGTGGTTGGTTGGATAAATCCGAGCAAGCTGCATATAAACTTTAGCTGACTCTTCAGCAAATTTTTCATCCTGGTAGCTAAAAGAACGTGCCAAATCTGCTAGTCTAATGGAATATTGGGTTTCACCTGGGTAGTTTGCAACTAGCAATTTATAAGTCTCTAAAGCTTCATCAAAATGAGAAAGCTTGATGGCTGCATCTGCTGTAAACATTTGATAAGAAAGTGAGCTAGTAGCCTTTTGTTGGGCTTCTTTATACTTAGCTGTTAGCTTTTTATTGCTAGCTAAATAGCGTAAGAGATTTTCTTTAATAGTTGTATCACAAGCATAATATTCAAAAGATAAACGTTCCCACTCAGCCCAATTCTTTTGTGCAGCATAAAAACGCAATAAACCATTAACAAAATTAACATTATGTGGAAAGCGTTTTAAGGCATAGCTGTAGAGTTGGAAATAGAGGTTTGAATCATAATTTACATCTGTAATATTGCTATATTGCATAGCAGCAAACCGTTCTAAATATTCTTTAATATCATCTTGGTCAAAAACTTCTACAACTTCTTTAGAATATTTTTGGAACTCATCGCGCTTTTTATTACGGATATACCAACGCGCTAGCTTGTGATACCAGCTATTATCTTGGAAATTATCTATTGCAGCCGTGTAGACCTTAAATTGTTCATTGAATAACTTAGCAGATTCAAGCCAAACTAACATCCGTTCATAAAGACCTTCTTCTTTAGGATGTTTTTTTAACTCATCAGAAAAAAACTTTAAGGTTTCTTGTTTTTTGCCTTCTGTACCAAAACTTGAAACAATTCTTTCTAATACAGCAGAATAACTTACTCCTCCATCATTAGAGTAAGTATTGTAATTAGTGTTGTAGTTTTCGTTGCCATTGTCGCGGCTCATCCAAACAGGGTTATAAGTGTCGCTAAAAAATTGAATATCTTGGACAACTTCTTCAACTACATTTTCAATTTCTGGGTCAGGACTTGATACAGTACGAGAAGATTGCAGCAATACACGATTAGCATTTTTAGCAGCAATTTTATCTAATAGCTGAATTAGCAAAGTCCTTTCAACATTTCTTTGTCCAAGTGACACATGGGCATCAGCTATTTTTAAGGTGACTTCATTATAATTTGGTGCATTAGAAAATTTTGCTTGAAACTGTTTACCTAATTCAATTACTAATTTATGTTCACCAAACCCGCCAAACATTGCCATTAAATCTTGGTACATCAAAGGCAATTTATCAGACTTAGCATATTCTTGTTGAAAGCTATTAAAAATTTGGTAAGCAAAAGCACGGTTAAAATAAGAGCCTGCGCTACTTTCTTTTTGCTGAAATTCATAACCAAGATTGCTATTAGAAAGGATTAAGGAGAGTACACCATTAAGTAGTCCTGGGTTTTGATCTACAGTAGCAATATCACGGTATAAAGATAAGTCGCCGCTACTTAATCGAACAGGTTGAGAGCTAGCATCCATCAGCACCTTAAACAATCGGTAAAGATATTTTTCTCGTTCGCTACTGCCCTGTTTTAAGCCTTCAGAAAGATAAAGAGTATAAAGATATTTAGAAGCCTCATCATATTGACCAATAGAAATATATAGACCAGCTAAAGTTTCTAGCTCTGAGTTTTTCCAATTAGCTTGTTCACCGCGTTTTTTCTCATAGCTTTTTACTAGGTTAAAAGCTAGAGGGTTATTGTTTTCATAAAGATATATGTTAAAAAGCCTTGAGACACTATCAAAACTAGCATTGTTATTAGTTTGTGTTTGCAAAGTACGGCGATAATTACGATAGCGGCCAAATTTTCTTAATAACTCATAAAAGTCTGTAGCAATTTCAGTTGACCAAAGCGGGTCAAATGCTTGTTTATAAACGTCTTCTGCCTTGGTTCTATCACCTTGTTTTTCATAAACTGATGCACGGGTTTGCAGAAAATAACGTAGCTCTTCTGGATATCTTCCTTGGTAGGTGTCTAAAACATTGATGGCTTCAGAGTATTTTCTTTTTAGTGTTAGCTCTTCTAAATAGCTTTTAACCAGCCCTACATTTTGTTTATCAGTCTCTAGCAGTTCTTTATAAGCAGCTTCAACAGAAAAAGTTTTTAGAGCATGATTTTTAACAACAGAAATAATTTCTCTATAAACTGGTTCACGTTCTTCTAGTCGTAGATTAGAAGCAAGTTGTTGTAGGACTTCAACTTGTTGCTGAAAAAGTGCGCGGTTATGGTAAAAGTTAGCTTGTCGACGAAGTGCAGGAGCAGAATTATTACTTAATTCTACAAATTGTTTTATATGTTTATCAGCCTGGTCAAACTGCTCTAAACGCTCAGACAAAGATGATGCAACTAGTTGCAAGCGTGGATCTTTTGGATATTTAGCAATTAAATTTTCAACTTGTTTTTTAGCATCAGGAAAAGCGCGAATTAAACGACTAGTTGTACCAAAAAATTCTTCTGAAGTGTAAAGCGCGTTGTCTAAGTCCGCTTGGGAAGCTAAATTTGGATTAGCAGCAACCGCAGGCAAAATTCTATTGCCTTTAGAAGTTTCCGCAGGCTTTTTATCTAAAACGGTTTTAGGTGCTTTATCAGAAAGCTTTTGTCCTGGTGCAACTTTCTCTAAGCCCCCCTTTTGAGGTGGGCGTTTTTGTTGTGTAGTGTCAGCTTGTGGGGACAAGGTAGAAATTATTAACACTGTAAAAATAACTGATAGTAAAGTAACTTTGCGCTTCATGATTTGTCCTCCTATTGTCCTAACACTTCAATTAAAAGTTCTGTGCTACTGTTATTGTGTGCAAAGTCTTCTGCACTAACAATTAGCTGATATATTCCAGCAGGTAGCCCTGTTGGAAGATGCAATCGCCCTAGATTAGCCTTTTCTTTTTCATTCCAAACAATTGCAATAGGCTGTGAACCAAATAAACGTGCAGTAATTCGGCGAGTATCTCGGTCAGCTTTTACTTTTACAATTAAATCTGTTCCAGCTTGAATAGTTTGATTACTTAGTCCAACTTCTAGGTTAGGAGGTCTACTATCAATAACAAAACTCTTTTCCTCTTCATAAACACGATTATTGTTATCAACTAAAATCAATCTAGCGTTATAACTACCATCCTGCATTGTCTTTGGAGCTAAAAAGCGAGTTTCCCAAATATCTTCATTTTCTAAATAAGTTAATTGTTTACTTAATCCAAAAGGAAAAACTGCAACTACAGAAACAATTGATTTATCGGTACGAACTCTTAAGATAGGATCTCCAGGCTTAATAATACGTGGACGTAGCAAAGAACGTGGTGCGGCTAAAAATGCTGTATAAGGTGTAACAAATTTATATTTTTTAGATAGAGCAATAATTTCATTTATTGCTGCTTCAGTTTCACCATTCAAGGCAATTTCACGTAGCAGTGCATCAACACGAGATTTAGCCCAAATTCTAGGCAAATGTCCGTAAGTTGTATCTAGCTCAGGTAACTTTACAACTTCGTTTAAGCTGATAGCATCGCTTCCTTGTTGACCAGAAATGCTAATACCTGTTTTTTCCATTGGCCGACGATAACGCCCAACAAACGCAAACCTTGAGCCATCATAAGAAAGCCGGTCAATGTCTGGATAAACTTGATAGTAATTGCTAGTATTATCTACGGAATCAATAGAAATCATTCCAATATTTTCTATTACAGGTTTTCCAACTTTGTCAAAAAATGCTGCTAACCTAAAATCAAGATCTTCGGTTTCACGCGCCCAAGTAAAAAATCCATTGCTACCCCGAACTAGCTCGCTTAAAACTTGGGTGTTAGTATCGCTACCTATTCCAAAAACATAAAGACGAGCAGTTTTATTATTTTCTTTGTCAAAATTAGTCTTTATTTTGCGAAGTGATGTAGAAGTTAGCGTAGAATTCCCATCAGTAATTAATACAATATTACGTTCATTTCCTGGTAATTCTTTTGCAACCGCTAGACCAGCCTTTAAGCCTGCCATTAGGTCAGTCCCACCAGTTAAATAACTATTGCGGATAAAGAAAATTGCTTTTTCTACATTATCTCCTGTTGCTGAAACTGCACCCTTAGAAAAAGTGTTAATGTCATCATTAAAAAGAACTAAATTAAAGCTGTCTTCAGGCTTTAGGTTATGTAGAAAATATTCTATTGCTTCAATGGATTTTTCTAATTTTTCCCAACGCATTGATAAAGAAGTATCTAGCATTAAAACTACTGATCGTGGTACAGTTTTTGTAGCCTTGTTTGTACCGCTAAAAACTACACTTGCTTCAAAATAACCATCTGGATTAAGGTTTGCTCTTGCTGGGTCACGAAGTTCTAAAGGAGAAATTTTTTCTGGTGCGCGATAAGCAATAAATTGTAGTTCACTCTTAGGTACATTTAAGGTGTAATCAAAGGAAAAATCTTCTTGAAAAGATATTTGGCTAGCTTCATAACTAGCAACTATTTGTTTTTCGCTTTGTTGGTTAAAAGCTAAAGGATACTGTTTACTACGTAAATTAAAATCTTTAATCTTATATTTGCTATTTATATCTAAATCTAGTCGAAACCCATTAGCAAGTTGTTGACCATAATTTGAAGGCCGCAGAGGAAAAGAAAAATAAGACTTTAACCCATCTACAGGCAATATTTCCGTATATTCTAGCTCCATTCGCTTAGTGCTATAGGGTTGAATAGGAGTAATTCTTGTTGAAAATGCTGACTCGCCTTCTTCAGATTCAAGTAAACCAGGGTCAATATACTGCTGTTTTATTTCTTCATAAATTTCATTGGCCCGACGTTTTTCTATAATTACTCCTGGAATCCTGACATCTCCATCCCAAACAGCAAAATCTGAAATAATTGCTGTGTTAGGAATTGAGAAAACATATTTTCCTTCTAAAATACGTCCTGTATTATTTGTATAAATTTGCATGATTTTTACTCGTGCAAATTGGTTATTAATACTAACTTTTACAGTCATTTCTGCTAATGAAAGTGCTGTTTGGGCAGAAAATTCCTTTGCACTAGGGTTAGTAATTTGGGCATTTCCTGTTAAATCACTAGGGATTAATACACCAGCTTGACCATAAATTTTATTTGGAAAAAATGCTAGAAATAGAAACAATCCAAGAGTAAGGAAAAGGTTTTGTTTACTCACAGGGAAAACTCCTAATTGCTCAAGTAAGACTTTTATAAATGGGCTAATAAAGCTTTTTATTACGGATTTTAAGAGCTTTATTTTACCTCTTTGTTAGTAAAAAATGCTAGCCAAGTCTATAGGATTAATTAATTAGAAAGTTAGCGGGAAATACAGCTTATTCTATTGTGGATATCCACAAAAATATTTTTTTAAGTACAAACCCTTTTTAAGGCAAAACTACTTAGCAATTTATCTTAAAATTATTAAAGCAAATAATTTAAGAAATTGCTAAGTAGTATTTTAATAGTCTATTAACTTAATCCTAACACTGATTATTAAAAATTAAGTATTTTACTTATTTTTCTGTTGTGTTTTAGCTTGTTCTATTGCAATCTCTCTAACAGCTTGGAATGAAGTTTCGCTTGCTGCTCCTTCAATTGCCTTAATTGCTAGCTCTTGACCTTGTTTTAGGACTGCTGCTAGTTGTGTAGAAAGACTAGTAATTTGTGTGGATTGTTTAGCTATAGTTTCCTCTAAAGATTGTACTCTAAGGTCATATACTCGCTTTTTACCTTCAATATCTTTAGCAGCAAGATCAGCTTTGATTTTAGCTTGGTGATAAGCAATTCCACTACCTTCTTGCTTAGCTTTTTTGATGGCGGCTTCAAGTTCTTTAGGAAATTCTTCTACTTTAGTCTTAGCTTCTGTAAATTGTTTTTCTTGTTCAGCTAAAGTTTCTTCACGTTTTGCCCAATCTTTTTCTTGAATTTCTTTAAGATTTTGTAATTCTTTTTCTAACTGTTTTTTCTGTTGCTCATAAGCATCTTTGTCTAAGTTTCTAGCCTGAGTTAAATTATAAGTATATTCGGTTTGTTCACGATCTTGAGTCTTTTTGTTATTAGAATCTCGTTCTTTAACTTTTAGAGAATGTTCATCTTGTTCTTTTTGCCAGGCTTTGCGTTTTTCCAAAATATCTTGTTGGAAATTGGTTTGTTTTGTTTTTAATTCTTCTTGAAAAGCTTTTGATTTTTCTTCATATTCTTTGATCAAAGCTTCTAAAGTCGCTTCAGAGACTTCAATATTGTATAAAGTTTTTAGTCTTTCAATCTCTGTAGTAGCAGTTTTACGAAGTTGTTCAAGTGTTGTAGCTTCAGAAGTTAGCTTATCAGAAAGCTCACTGACAGCTTTACCAAATCCAGGTCTAAGTTGTTTTAGTTCATCAATAATACTTGCTACAGTATAAGTAAGATTTTGTGTAGTTTCTTCTATAACCACTTTTTTAGCCGTCCCCCTATCATTATCAGATTTAGCATCATTATTTACTGCTAATGATTTATTTTCTTTACGTAAAGTATCTAGTTCCTTTTTTAACTTATTTGTTTCTTTAGCTAAATCGGCATGTTCTCCTGCCAACTCATTGTAAGCGTCTAGGATCTCGTTTTTTGTGCTTTTAGCAGAAAATTGTTTAGTCATTTATTTTGCTCCTTAAGAAAGTTAGAAGTTTAATTTACTTACAAGAATTTCTTAGCTAAAACTAAGATTTATTTACGTTATTGGATTTACTAGTACCTTGAACAGCTTTCATAGCAAGTTCTTGAGCTTGTTTCATACCTGCTTGGAGTTGTTCTGTAAGTTGGGTAAGTTGGCTTACTTGTTGTTCAATAGTCTTTTCTAAAGATTTAATCTTTAGATCATAAACTTCTGAGCTTGCAGCAACTTCTTTTTCTAGGAGGTTTGCTTTAACTTGTTCAGCTTCATAAGTTTCTTTTATTGCTTCTTCTCTAGCTTTTTTCACAGCTTTTTCTAGTTCATCTGGCATAGTTGCAACTTTAGCCTTATATTCTTCAAACTTTGGTTGGTTTTCTGCTAATACTTTTTCTCGTTCTTGCCAAACTTTATCTTTCTCTTTACCTTTTTCTGCTAAATCTCTTTCTAATTTACGTTTACGTTCTTCATATTGGTTAGCTTCAACTTTACGTTGTCTTTCTACTTCATATTTATAATCTTCTTCTTCACGCTTACGGTCTTTTTCTAGCGTTGCTTGTTTTTCTGCTAAAAGACGTTCATATTCTTGTTGCTCTTTTTCCCAAGCTAAATGTTTTTCATTAGTTTCTGTTTCTAGTAATTTATAGGTTTTTGTAGATTCTTCTTCAAAATCTTTTAATTTTTCTTGGTTTTCTTGTTGGAGAATATCTAAAGCATCAGCAGCAACACGAATATTTTGCAATTCTTCAACTTGATGGGTTGTAACTAAAATGGCATGTTGTAATTCTGTGAGTTTGGTTAATTCTTTTGTGAGTTTTTCTGTTACTGAATCTATTGTATTACCAAAATCTAATTGTGAATCTGCTAATCCTTTTACAATACTTTCTACAGTGTAATTTGATGCTTTATCAACTACTTCTTTATCCTTTTGTCGTTCTGCTGTTTCTTCTTTTGTTGCAATTAATTGGCTAGCATTTTTTCTGTTGTCTAACAATTGTTGGAAGGCTTTTAAGATTTGACTTTTGTTGTCATTAGTATTTTTTTGTGCCATCGTTACTCCTTAAATATAGATAGGATTTTGTGGAATTACTTCATTAAGTTGTTTGGCGAATATAAAGAACTTTACCTTTTTTGTCAAAACACTTCTTAAAATCATTTAACTTTTTTAGTGTAGCAAAATATAACCAAAACAACAATATTATTTTCCTTATTTTTCTCCTAAAAATTAAAAAGCGTAACTTTCTTAGAGTTACGCTTAAAGAAAAACTTAATGATTTGTTTGTGAAAACTAGGCTTATCTTTCTATTCTTGTGCCATTAGGATGCCATCCAACTACTTTTACATCTTCTTTATCTGCTTCAACTTGAAAGCGATCTGCCAATTTCCATAAACCTGTAATAGGTAATTTTACTTTTTCATCAATAGTACGTTTTAGAAATCTTGCACCATAGGTATGACTAAAGCCTTTTCTACTAAAATATCTAGTGCTGAATCTAGCACAGTAAGAGATTTACCTTGTTTTTCCATTTGTCTAATAATTTTTGCTAGATAAATTTTGGCAATTTCTTTAACCTCATCTCGTGTTAGAGGAGAAAACACAACAATTTCATCAATACGATTGCGAAATTCTGGAGAAAATCTATCTTCTGCTGCCTTTACAACTTCTCGCTTAATTTGTGTGACTTCTGTTGTAGTTTTAGTGCCAAAACCTAAAGGCTTATCATATTTTTTAAAGCTATCACTACCTAAATTAGAAGTCATAATCACAATAGCATCAGATAGATAGACCTTTTTTCCACGTCCGTCAGTTAACCAGCCTTCATCATAAGCTTGCAAGAAAAGATTTAGCAAATAAGGAGAAGCTTTTTCTACTTCATCTAATAGCAATACAGTATAAGGATTATCACGTAATTTTTCAGTTAAGATTCCACCACGTTCAGAACCAACAATGCCCCGTGGCATACCAATTAATTTTTCAATAGCAATGGTTCCATCTTGATACTCTGACATATCAATTCGCACCATTTTGCTTTCATCACCAAACATAAATTCTGCTACAGCTTTGGCTAGTTCTGTTTTTCCTACCCCTGTAGGCCCTAAAAAAAGCAAAACTCCATCCGGTTTATAAAAATTTTCTTTAAGTGGCCCTTTGTTTAGCCTTAAGCGTTGCGCTACAGCTTTAACAGCTTCCTGTTGTCCAACAACACGGTTAGCTAGAATGTCTTCCATTTGCTTAAAACGATCACAGGTATCACGGAAAATCATATCTCGAGGGATGGTGGCTTCTTGTGAGATAACATCTATAACATGTGAAGCTGTAACAATTGGCGCATCTGGACTATCAATTTCTACTTTTACCGATGCTGTATCTAGCCAGCCTATAACTTTATCTGGTAAATGTAGGTTGCGCATATAACGAGGGCCATTTCCATAACAGTTTCTATTGCTTCCCTTCTTGTGTCTGTTTGTGTTGGTTCATCAATTCTTATTGTCCGAAATCGTCGTGCTAAGGCTTCGTCTTCAGCAATATATTCTTTATATTCTGTTAAAGTGGTAGCACCAATAATTCGCAGTTCCCCGCGTGCTAGCGCAGACTTAAACATATTGGCAGCATCAGAACTAGCCCCTAAAGCTGAACCAGCACCAATAATTGTGTGTGCTTCATCAATAAATAAAATTAGGTTTTCTCTTTCTTTTACTTCGTTAATAATACCCTGTATTCTTTCTTCAAACATTCCCCTAAGCATTGTGCCAGCAACAATTCCTGACATTTGTAAATTAACAACATGCGCATTACGAAGACGGGCAGGAACTTTTTCTGGTTCTAATTCTATTAGTTGTGCTAAGCCTTCTATAACAGCAGTTTTACCAACTCCAGCTTCACCAATTAGCATTGGAGAATTAGCACGATCCTTATGACAAAGGACTTCAATAATTTGTCTAATTTCTTTTTCTCGTCCAACAACAGGAGGAAGTTTATCTGCACGAGCTAATTTGTTTAGGCTAACACCAAAATGTTTTAAGTAAGGAGGGAGTTCATATTTACGACGAAGGCGGTCTTCTTTTTCTTCTCGGTTACGCATACGAGTAGCTATTTTTTCTACTACTAAATCTGGTTCTGCTCCAAATTTTCTTAAAATAGTTACTGGTGTACTTGTGCGATCTTCAAAAAGAGCTTGGAAAAGGTCTATTGCATCAATGGTGTGTCGGCCTGATTGCCTAGCACGTCTTAGACCAGCAGTAAGTAAATCCCTAGTAGAATCAGCGAGTTTGACACGTTTGCCTGCATATTGTTTAGGAATTGCTAGTCTAGTATCAAGCTCATTGATTACAGCCTGTGGATCTACATTAAGACTTTGCATTATTTCATTAAAAAAAGAGCGTTCTACATCTAGTATTGAGGCAAAGATATGTTCTGGAGCAATAAAATTATGTTCTCGGCGACGTGATTCTTCAATAGCACGTTTCATTACACGTTGGCCGCTTTCACTAAAACGATCTGAAAAATCTCCAAAGTCATACATAAGTTTTCCACCTGCACTAAAATGGCAATGCCACTTTTTGGTTAAAGGTTTAAATTACACTAAATATATAAAGTAAAAATTTTTGGCAACCTAATTTTACAATACCACCCAACCTAAGAGTTAATCTTATTTAAATTAGGTTGCCTGTTAAGTTTACTGACTACGCCCAACTTGCACCATTGCTGGACGAAGTAGTTTATTACCTAATTTATAACCTGCTTTATAAACAGCCGTTACTTGATTATCTTTATCTGGTGCAACCGCTAGTATATCTACGGCTTCATGTAGTTCAGGATTAAAGTTTTCACCTACGGCTATTATTTGAGAAACTCCATTATTTTCTAAATCTCTTAACAAAAGCTGATGAGTAGCCTTTACACCTTCTAGCAAAGTATTTGCATCAGCATTTGTTTCAGCAGATTTAATTGCTCTTTCCAAATTGTCTACAAATTCAAGCATTCGCTTATAAATATCACTTTTAGCTGTTTCTAGCCGCTCTTCCGAATTACGGCGTAATCTGTTGCGTAGTTCGTCGGCTTCTCGATTTAAGTCTAGCTGGGCTTGCTTAAATCGAGCTTGCAACATATCGGCTTTTTCTTCAGCTTCTTTTAATTTTGCTTTCAGTTCAGCAACATAACCTATAGGATAACTTTCTGTTGATGATTCATCAGATGATTCATCATTGCTTTCAATTTCATCATCTATATAAGAATCTCCACTTGCAGTAGTCTCACTAGCAACACAATCTGTAGTGTTTGAGTTATCTGGTGTTTCTGGTTGTTTCATGAAAATACTCCTTAAAAAATTTTTCATCTATAAAATTTAGCCAATCTTTACCTTAATTTGCTTAGCAATTTTTGGAGCAATTTTTGGTAAAGTGATGGTCAAGACTCCCATTTTATAATCAGCATTAATCTTTTCTGGATCAACATTAGAAGGCAAAGTAAACTGCCGGTTAAATTGCCCATAAAAGCGTTCCATACATTGAAACTGCTCTTTCTCAACTCCTATAGGTAAATTTCTTTTACCTATAAGTGTTAATTTGTCTCCATCTAAATTAACTTGAATATCTTCTTGTGCGACTTCTGGCAAATCTACTTTAATAACTATTGTTTCTTGGGCTTCATAAATATCAACTAATGGCACCCAAGAATCTTTAGAATCTGAAACAACAGTTACTTCCTTAAAAAGACGATTCATTTTTTCTTGTAAATTGATTAAGTCTTTAAGATGCTCTAACTTATCTGACATAAAAATCCTTATTTTGTATCACTAATTATAAATTTTAGCTGCCTAATACTAGGTTCTGCTACTAGTTCAACACTTTGACCAGGTAAAATTTCATTTTTTAGTAACTTAATAGCCAAAGGATCTTTAACCAAACTTTGGATAGCTCGTTTTAAGGGACGTGCGCCATAAGCTGGATTAAAGCCTTCTTGAACAATAAATTCTTTTGCTGAATCTGTTAATTTAATGTTGATATGTTTTTCTTTTAAGGATTTTTCCAGTAATGAAACTTGGATATCTACAATTTGTTTAATTTGTTCTCGTCCCAAACTATGATAAATCACAATTTCATCAATTCTATTTAAGAATTCTGGTTTAAAAACACTTCTGACTTCATCCATTACTTCTTCACGCATACGGTTTTCTGAATGTTCTGCCCATTCCATAATTCGATGACTTCCAATATTAGAAGTCATAATAACTACACTATTCTTAAAATTAACTGTTCGACCTTTTCCATCGGTTAAACGTCCATCATCCAGAATTTGCAGCAGAATATTAAAAACATCTGGATGAGCTTTCTCAATTTCATCAAATAGTAATACTGCATAAGGACGACGACGTACAGACTCGGTCAACATTCCGCCCTCATCATAACCAACATAACCAGGTGGTGCGCCAATTAAACGAGCAACAGAATGTTTTTCCATATATTCGCTCATATCTATACGAACCATTGCTTTTTCATCATCAAAGAGAAATTCTGCTAGTGCGCGGGCGGTTTCTGTTTTACCTACACCAGTTGGGCCTAAGAAAATAAACGATCCAATAGGTCTTTCCTGGTCTTGAAGACCTGAGCGAGAACGACGAACAGCATTTGCAACCGCTGCTAATGCTTCAGATTGTCCAACTACACGGCTTTCTAAGCGATTTTCCATAGTAATTAACTTGTGAATTTCGCTTTCTAGCATTTTTGCAACAGGAATACCTGTCCATTTTGCTACTACATGAGCAATATCTTCCTCATCAACTTCTTCTTTTAGCATTCGCCCTCGTTCTTGAAGTTCAGCTAACCGGGCGCGGTCTTGGTCAACAGTTTTTTGTAGTCCAACCATACTTCCATAGCGTATTTCTGCTACTTTTCCATAATCTCCAACTCGTTCAAATTGTTCAGCTTGAATACGCATATTTTCCAGGGCTTCTTTATTAGAACTAATACGTTCTATAATTTCCTTTTCTGACTGCCAACGAGCTTTCATTCCTGCACTTTTCTCTTTTAATTCAGAAATTTCTTGCTCAATTTTAGCTAATCTTTCACGCGAAACTGGATCATCTTCTCTTTGGAGTGCTTGACGCTCTATTTCTCGCTGAATTCTTTCGCGTTCTACCTCGTCAATCTCTGTTGGTAGGCTGTCAATTTCTATTCTTAGACGTGATGCAGCCTCATCAATTAAATCAATTGCTTTATCAGGCAAAAATCTATCAGCAATATAGCGTTGTGAAAGCATTGTAGCTGAAACAATTGCAGTGTCTTTAATTCTTACTCCATGATGGACTTCATAGCGTTCTTTTAAGCCACGTAAAATAGCAATTGTGTCCTCTATATTTGGTTCAGCAATATAGACTTGTTGGAAGCGTCTCTCAAGTGCTGCGTCTTTTTCAATGTATTTTTTATATTCATTTAAGGTTGTTGCCCCTATGCAACGAAGTTCACCACGTGCTAGGGCAGGTTTTAGCATATTTGAAGCATCTATTGCCCCTTCTGCCGCGCCAGCACCTACTAGGGTATGTAGTTCATCAATAAACATAATTATGTTGCTATCGGGTCGAGTAACTTCTTTTAAAACTGCCTTAAGGCGGTCTTCAAATTCACCGCGATATTTTGCACCTGCTAACATCGCACCTAAATCTAATACTACCAAGCGTTTATTACGTAAAGATTCTGCTACATCACCAGAAATAATTCTTTGTGCTAGTCCTTCAACAATAGCAGTTTTACCAACTCCAGGTTCTCCAATCAATACAGGGTTATTTTTAGTACGCCTGGACAAAACTTGAACAACCCGACGGATTTCATCATCTCGTCCAATTACAGGGTCTAATTTACCTATTCGAGCTAGTTCGGTTAGATCCCGACCATAGCGACTTAAAGATTGATAACGTGATTCAGGGTCTTGATCTGTAATTTTCTCACCACATCGAAACTGTTCTAAGACTTTTAACAAGTCTTTATTAACAACCCCGTGTTGGCGAAGTATTTTGCCAGAAGCACCATTTTTTTCTTCTGCTATAGCAAGCAGCAAATGTTCAGTGCTGATATAAGCATCTTGGAGTTTGTCGGCTTCTTTTTTGTGCAGCAGTAAAAGTTGAATAAAGGCGGGAGGAAAAAATCTTTCCTGACTTGTCCCAGTAACTTTAGGTAAGCTTTTTATTGCTTCTTCTAGCTCTGCCAAAATCATTGGAGGACGTATTCCTATTTTTTCTAAAATAGGTCTAATTACTCCCTCATTTGATTCAAGCATAGTTATAAGCAAGTGTTCTGGCTCAATTTGTTGATTTTGTTGACGTTCTGCCAGCTTAGTAGCTGAATCTATAGCTTCTTGAGCGCGAATTGTAAATCTATCTCGGTGCATAAACCATCCAATTATTTACAGATTTTATTAAACTTACTAGTAAAAAGATAATTTAAGCTTTGTTCTTAAAAACAAGCAATAGAATGTCTTCCTAAAATACACTAACCTACTTTATCTATCCCATCATTTGGTCGCGTTTTGACTCATCAACTTCTCTTAAAATATCCAAAATCAAATTAGTATTATTAGGAGCAGTAATGTTTTGCTTAAATTCTACAGGAGATTTTTCCATTTCAAAACGGCCTTCTTCTAGTTCAACAAAACATCGAAAAGCTGCATTACTACGTAATTCCCCCATTTGAGCATCTGCAATTTGTCCATAGTTAAAGTAAATTTTTCCTTGTACAGTAGTAGCATTAATAGTAAGTATCCCAGTAATACGGCTATTTTCTACCATTTGAATTACATCAAAAATAGTAATTGTTGATAGATCTCCTGTTAATACTTTTACAGCTTTTTCACGTTGGACGGATGGATAAGTAGCTTGTGGGCGGGGTAATGGCCTAGGTATTGGTCTAGGTATTGGGCGGGGCATTGGTCTAGCGGCTGGCCTAGGTATATGTTGCATTGGTGGTATTGGTTGTAAGGGTTGGGTTATTGCTCTTCTAGGTGCCTCTGCATTTGGGGTAATTAAATTTATTGATAAAGCAGGATTAAGACCTTTTGCTTGCATTATATTTTCATTTGCACGATCTATATCTCCTGATTCAGCATAAATCTTTGATAAAGCTAGGGCTTGTTCAGCCCCTTTATCTGGTAAATTATAATCAACATAAATTTCTAATAATTTTTCTCGTAAAGAAATATTCTTAGGGCAAGATTCAATAGCTTTTTTCTAACGTGCTATTAGCTCTTTCAACAAAACGATATTTTAGAAGTAACTCTGAATCCAGAATTACACCTTCAATATCTACAGAAGATTTGTTATCTGCAAAAGGATTAGACTTACTTCCAAACATTTTATTTATTAAGCTAAAGGAACACTAGATTTTTACCATAAGAACATACTAAATACTCTGTAAACTAAGTAATATAGCAATTTTGTATTCTTAACTCTTAAGCCCCAAAGTGGCGACATAGTCTTTTAAGTGCTAATCATACGTAGGGCTTGCGCCCTACGCTACATATCTGTCACCTCCGTTGGGGCTTAAGATTAAAATATCTGAATATTTAGTTTACAGTGTACTAAATATAGATTTATAAATTTAAGGACTCTCTAAGCCAATCCAAATACTTTTCTGAACCGCGATTAATGGGCAAAGCTATAATTTCTGGAGTGTCATAAGTATGTAACTCTTTTACTTTTTCTTCTAATCGTTGAGAAAAAGCTAAGTCAGTTTTAGCAATTAAAAGCAATGATGGTTCAAGAGAAAGCTTTCCTTCAAAACGATAAATCGATTCTATTTGATTAACAATATTGACACAGGCTGCAAGGTTTTCTACTACTAGGCTTTCTGCTATTTTGTCAGCTAGTTCTTTTTTATCTACAGTAATTAAAACTACCATAGCAGTAGTTTGTTTTAAGACCTCTACAGATTGTCTAGCAATTTCGTCTTTTTCCGTTTCTTCAGGCTGACCAATATCTTTTTCATCCATAACTATTTCTGCTATAAGGTAGGCTTCTGCTAATTCTTTTGCTTTAGAGAAATCCCTTCCATCTACTAATAAAACTACTGATGTAGCGGCTGGAAATAAACCACTGCTACTAGTTTCACCTTGTATTAAGGCTCGAATATCATTCTGCTCTAAAAGTCCTCGTATCATTTGTGCTTCGGTAGCAGTTGAAAATTTACGTAATTCTACCATTGGTGCATCACTAATATCATGGATTCTGTTTTCATCTGTCAATTCTTCAACTAAATCTAGGTCACATTCATTACAATGTGTAATTTCTCGCTTATACTCAGAAAGGCATTTAGGACAAAATGGCATAGTATATATCCTTAATTTGAAAGAATCTAATAAAGTAAGAAAGGGTTAATTGTACAAAACCCTTTAAGTTGGCAGCAAGCTATTTAAGGCTAGAATTAAAATAAATATTTAGCTTGAAAATTACCGCTTTTCAAGGCTTCAACAAGTTCTGACATATTTTCAATATTAGATGGAAATTCTGTTACACATTTTCCTATTTGGCCTACTAAGATGTGCATCACTTCCACCAGTAAGTTTTAGATTAAGTTTTTCTGCCTTTTCCCATGCCATGCGGTTTTCTTCAATATCTGACTTTGCATTATAACCTTCCATAGCAAAAATACCTATTAAAGTTTCTAATCTGTCCCCAATACTAGCAGCTTTAAAGCGAAAAGGATGTGCAGGAATACAAACACCTCCACAACTACGAACATAATCAATAATTTTTTGTGCTGGTAGGTTAGTTTTATTTTCAAATTCTTGCCATTGTGCTTGATTAACTCCATAAACTAACAGATCCCTAAATCTGTTGTAACTTCCACTCTCGAAAGACTTTTAGTCCTGTCCCTAGAGCAAACTCTTCCGCGGTTTCTGATGCTTGAAATGAATTGTGTTCCATTACACAAACTGCGTCTAATCCAACAGAAATAGCTTGTTCAATTAAATCTTCAGGAGCAATTAAAGAGTCTTGCGAATAAATAGTGTGAATATGTAAATCTATAATCATAAAATATTGTTATCTTTCTAAATGATTTATTTAGAATATTTAGCTATTACTAGGTTTTATTAAATATTCTAATTGCTGTGCTAAAAAGGTACGAGTTTAATTTTTCTCTGTTGTGAGAAATTTTTAGCTAGTTGAATCATTGTAAAACTAGCTAGTAAAGCACCTGGAAATAATCCTAAAACTACTCCCGTGATGACCTATTAAAACTTTGCCTGTAAAACCCCAAAAGCTGCCCTAATATTAAACCTATTGTTAATAAGCTAATACCTACAATTGTTGTAAACCACTTTGACAACGATATTGCAAACTTAAATCTTTAGGTGTTTTAGCTAGTTCATCAGCTTGTTTTGCTAAGTTGGTGCAACGTTGGCAAAAGTTATTAAAAGCATCAAAAAGATCTGATTGGTGACAGATTTCACACCTAAACGCTAGCCCTTCTTTTTTTAGTTTTATATCCACAAATTAAACTCCTACTATCTAGCAGACTGATATTTTGCTATTTTAACTTAAAATAAGTATATAATGCTCCCCAAAAATTAGGCACCATAATAAGATAGGAGGAAAGAAAAAGTTAAAGGAGGAAAAAATGAAAAATGACCGAAAAGCTATAGTGGGCGAATGGAAGGCGAAAGTAGCATTGGAAGCAATAAAAGGACAAAGAACAATAAATGAGATAGCAAGCGATTATAAAGTACATCCGACCCAAATAATGAATTGGAAAAACAGGCATTGGAACAATTGCCAGAAATGTTTTCAGACAAAAGACAAGGCAAAGTCCAGAGCGATGAAGAACTCAAGAGCAAGTTATATGAACAAATAGGTAAATTACAAGTCGAGTTAGACTGGGTGAAAAAAAAAGCTGGACTTATCAGTTGAAGAAAAACGCAGCCTTATAGAGACAGACCACCTGAAAATAAATATAAAAAGACAGTGTGAGCTAGTAGGAATAGGCAGAGGAGCATTTTATTATAAAGCAGTAACAGAAAAAAACAGAAAATTTAGCAATAATGAAGAAAAATAGATGAAATATATACTAAGCAACCATCTTATGGAGTAAGAAGAATAAGCAGTTGAGTTGAAAACAGAGATATAAGATAAACAGAAAGAGTAAGAAGGTTAATGAGATTAATGGGATTGGAAGCATTATATCCAAAGCCAAAATTGAGCGTTACAGGAAGGAAAGCAACAAATATCCATTTTGCTAAGAGGAGTAAAGATAGAAAGAAAAATCAAGTATGGTCAACAGATATAATATACATAAGAATACAAAAAGGGTTTATATATTTAGTAGCAATAATGGATTGGTACAGCAGATATGTATTGGCTTTCCGAGGTATCAAACACGCGGATTACCTATTTCGCATATCAACGCTAGAAAGAGCATTACGAATCGCAAAGCCAGAAATATTCAATAGCGATCAAGGCTCGCAATTTACCTCTAAAGAATTTACTAGCGTACTTATTGAAAATATTGGCTTCTATTAGCCAAGATGGTCGGGGCAGGGTTTTTGACAACATTTTTATTGAAAGGTTTCATGTAGTCTTAAATATGAGGAAGCTTATCTTTTGATTACCAAACTGTTGCTCAAGCTGTTAGTGGTATTTCTCGTTACTTTTCTTCTATAACTTTCAGCGTCCTCATCAATCTCTTGACTACCTTACTCCTTCTGCTGTTTATTTTACCTGATTTTTTGATGATGATTTTTTGATGATGATTTTTTGATGATGATTTTTTGATGATGATTTTTTGATGATGATTTTTTGATGATGATTTTTTGATGATGATTTTTTGATGATGATTGATTTAAAAGCGAAAAAGAAAATGATGATGATTTTAAATTTTTTTGATAATTTTTATTTTTTTACTATCTTAAATAGATGATTTTGG